>CAMAKJ010000026.1 GCA_945836055.1 uncultured Clostridia bacterium
CGCGGTCCAGGGTGGAGGCCACGTACTCGAAGCCGTAGCCGACGGCGGCGGTGCCGACGTTCATAACGATGCTGGTGGGCGCGATGGACAGGCCCTTGAGCATGATGTTCAGCTGCTTGGCCAGGTTGATGTCGTCAGCGGTCTCAGCGCCCACCTTCTGGCCGTAAGCCAGAGCGACGGAAGCGCCGACGGTCTTGTAGTCCTCGTTGCGGGCGGACAGAACCAGGATGTTCTTGCCCTGCAGGGCCTCGGCGATCTTGCTGAACAGCTCGCCGTCCTTCTCGATGTTCTTGCAGCCCATAATAACGATGGGCATGGCAACGGCATCGGCCACGGCCTTGGCGTCGGCGACGCAGTCGGCAACGGAGCGGTTAGCGCCGTTGGGATCAGCGGACTCGAAGTGCAGGCACAGGAAATCCGCGCCGGGCATGGTCTCGGCCTTCTTGGCGTAGTCAACCATGCTCTTGCAGCCGGCATAGAACTCGTTCAGCGCAGGCGCATCCCACTCGCCCGCCAGATCGGAAATTTCAATACCAATCTTGGGCTTGTTCTCGATGGGTGCATCGAAGGTGTAAAACGGCATCACGTTCTGACCGCCGATGACGATTGCCTTGTCACCGGTGCCCAGCGTCACGGCATTGATCTTGCCGCTGAAGGGAGCCGTCTTGGGAGTGAAAGCCATAGTTAATAATCCCCCTTGTTTTTTGAGTTGATAATGGAAAGTGGAAAATTGAAAATTGTATAAGCCGAAAATAGAATCGTATCCAAATTTTCCACTTTCAACTTTCAATTTTCATGTTCGACAGATTTTTACAGGCCGATGGAGCGCATAATGCCCCGCAGAGCGGCCTTCATGGGATCGCTCTCGGGCAGCTTGGCGGAAGGTTCTCCGTCGCAGTCGCAGCGGTACACCGCCTCGTCGTGAGGCAGAACGCCGAACAGCTTCAGACCGTGCTTTTCGATTTCGGCCTTGATGCCGTCGTCCAGCCGTCCCTCCGGCGCGCGGTTGATAATCAGCCCCATCTGGCCGGGATTCAGGTTCATCTCGCCGATCATCTCGGCGATGCGCGCCACCGCCTGAACGCCTCTGCGGGAGCAGTCTGAAATCAGGAGCATGGTATCCACATGGGGCAAAGTTCCCCGGGCGATGTGCTCCAGACCCGCTTCGTTGTCCATGACCACGTAGGAGTAGTTGGGCAGGTATTTCGCCACCTGGGCCTGGAGGACGCCGTTGACATAGCAGTAGCAGCCCTTGCCCTGGGTGCGGCCCATGACCAGCATATCGAAGTCGTCGTCCTCAATGAGGGCGTTGCTGAACTTCATCTCGGCGTAGTCCGCCTTGGTCATGCCCTTGGGAATGGTGCCCTTCAGCTCAGCCTGGGCCATTTCCTCCCGGATCTGCCCCAGAGAGGTTTCCACCTCCACCCCCAGAACCTCGTTGAGGTTGCTGTTGGCGTCGGCGTCCACAACCAGAACAGGGCCGTTCTTCTTGGCGCACAGGTAGTCGATAATCATGCCGCAGGTGGTGGTTTTCCCCACGCCGCCCTTTCCGGCTACGGCGATGGTATGAGGTGCCATAGTTTGGTTCTCCTTTGGGATAATTTGCCGCGTCTGTCGGGCGGGGTCAGAAGGCCCCGCCCTGAAGAAACGAAATTACAGGCAATCCACCAGGCCGGCAGCCTTGGCGATGTAGGCGACATCCTCGTACTTGTTCAGTGCGTACAGGTGGATGCCGTTGATGCCGCAGGCGCGGTACTCGTCGATCTGCTTGATGGTGTACTCGATGCCGGCAGCCTTGAAGGAGGCCTTCTTGCCCTCCACGTCGGCGTCGAAGGGATCCTTGACGAAGGGGTTGGGGAAGATCCAGTTCTTGGAGATGATCTCGCACAGCGCGCGGGGCATCACGCAGCCGTTGCGGGACAGGGCCATGTTGATGGTGGCAGCCTGGTCCAGGATGGGCATGATACCCACGTCCACGGGCATCCAGATGCCGGCGGCGCGGATGGCGTCCAGCCAGTAACGGAACTGGTCCATATCCCAGCACAGCTGGGTCATGATGTAGTCGGCGCCGTTGTCCTGCTTCTGCTTCAGGAAGGCGATGTCAGCTTCCAGAGAACGGCAGGCGATGTGGCCCTCGGGGGAGCCGGCTACGGCAATGGTGAACTTGTCGCCGAACTCCTGCCGGACGAACTTCACCAGCTCGGTGGCGTAGTGCAGGTCTCCGCCAGTGCCGGTCCAGCCGAAGGGCAGGTCGCCGCGCAGAGCCAGCATATGGTTGATGCCGTGATCCAGGTAGTTCTGCAGCTGCTCCTTGATGCCTTCCTTGGTGTTGCCGATGCAGGTGAAGTGGGTGACGGGCGTGCACTTGCCGTCCTTCTGGATTTTCTCCAGAACCTCCAGGTTCTTGCCGACGTTGGTGCCGCCAGCGCCGTAGGTGCAGGAGATGTAGTCAGGCTTCAGGGTGTACAGCTGCTCGAGGACGCCGCCCTCACCGCAGAGCTTCTCCATGCCCACGTCCGTCTTGGGCGGGAATACCTCAAAAGAGAATGCGCTGCGCTTGTCCAGGATATCCATAACAGACATACGATTTACCTCCTATAATAAATTCCGTTTCCGGGAAATCACACGACCGAACAGGCGCACTGCGCCCATATCGATACGACGTTATCGTATCACATTCCATGCCCGAATTCAACCCATAATTTGTGATTTTTTACAGAAAAGCGGCGGCCGCTGGCCGCCGACGTTAAATTGGGGTAAAGACAAACTTTTCGATGAGGCCGTCCACCGTGGCATGGATGGTCACGGTGCCGCCGGCTCCCTTCTCCACGGACAGCTCCAGCTGCTTGCCCTTCAGGCGCTGACGAAGGTAGGCTTCCGGGTCGTCGCATTCCACCTCTTCAAAAAAGATATCCCGCATCTGGTTGTTGCGGCACAGGTTCTTGATCTCGTGCACCAGTTCATATTCCGCCATAGCAGATTCTCCTTCCGATTGTTCTGTGGGTATCATATCAGAAAGTCACCGCCAATGCAATCCCGCTTTGCGCAGAAAACCTCCCCCGGCATAAGCCTGAGGAGGTCTTCGCATTCAGTTGGTTTCGGCGGTGGGAAGGTCCGTGTCGCCCTCTCTCAGCTTCCAGCCCACGCTGTTGGGGATGGTCGCGTCGTCATAGCGGAAGACCTTGCGGAGCATGGCGTAGTAGGGCAGATAGTCTTCCCCGTCCTCGGTGTAACGCCAGCCGGGGCCGTAGGGCTGTTCACCGACGTACATTGCCCAGCAGTCGGGCTTCAGCTCCGCGAATTTTGCCTGATCCTCCTCGGACACCCGGTACTGGGAGTAGTTCTTGGCGCACAGATTGGTGATAGGCAGCTCGTACAGAGGCGAAATATCCTTGACCTTGGTAAAGCTGATGTTCACCATTTCCAGCTTCTCGCACTGGGCCAGGGGAGAAATGTCCTCGATCAGACCGCAGAAGGCGGCTTCAAAGAACTTCAGGTTCTTGCAGCTGGCAAAGGGGGTCAGATCCTTGACATAGGCGCTGGAGAGAATGATGGCTTCCAGATTAGGCATTCCCGTCACAAAGGAGAAGTCCGAAAGGAAGGTGACATCGTTGTGGCCCACGTCCATGAACCGCACGTCCTCGCAGTAAATCAGGTTCTTGCTGTTGCTGTTGGACAGCTCGTAGGTGCAGCGGATGACCTCCGAATCGGTCAGGCAGCTGCCGCCGCCGTATTCCACCCGCCAGACCACCTTGGTCTTATCCCGGTACTCGTCCCGAACCTCGGCCAGCTTGGAATAGGTAATTCTGCAGTTTTCCAGCACAAACCGGCTGCAGTTCTCCATCAGATCCAGGGTCAGACGCACATCGTCCAGGCCCTCGTCGCCGATGTTCTTGTTCTTGATGTGCACCTCTTCATCCGTGGTGGAAACCGTCGTCCCATAGAAATCGAAGGTATAGTGGAAGGAGGCGCCGGGCGCCGCTTCCTTCAGGGCTTTCACATCCTGCTTGGTCAGATTCGTCGTTCCGTCGGCTTTCATCAGCTCCACGGACTGAAGCTGCGGAAGCATACCCAGCTTGTCGCTGACCGCCGCCACATCCCCGGAGCTCAGGCCGGACAGGTCAAGGGACGTGGTGTCCGTCTCGTACTCCACGCCGCCGATTTCCACGGTGCAGCTGAAGCGGATATTCCCGAAAGCCGCCTTCAGCGCGTCGATCTGCTCCAGCGTCAGCTCGGGCATTTTCAGATGCACGCTCTGCACATTGGGCAGGTGGGGCAGATTCTCCAGCAGGGTGTCATAGTCGTAATCGCCGTTTTCCAGGGTCAGCTCGGTGACATCCGGGGCGAAGGATTTGCCCCCCAGGGTAACCTCATAGATTACCTCGCAGTCCGGCTTCTGCCGCTGGAATTCCTCCAGAATGGCGTAGTTGCCGCAGCCGGAAGCGTCCAGGGTCTTCAGCCGGGGGAAGTAATTCACGATGATCTGAATGTCCTTCTCCGTCAGGTCGGAAACCGACAGAACCTGGGTGTCGTTGCTGTACTTTCCGCCCTGGAAGGGAACGTCCCAGTAGATCACGCAGCTGGGCAGCTGGGAATGGACGGCGTCGTAATGCGCAAAGGAAATGTCCTGTCCCCGCAGATCCAGCTCCTGGGCGTCGATGGGATACACCGCGTCCTCAACAAAAATGTGGTTGTTCTGATACCAGGCAAAGCCCAGTCCGGCGGCAGCCGCCAGGGCCATCACCAACACAATGGCAAGCGGAATCCACAGAATCTTCTTCGCCAAAATTCCTTACCTCCTGTTGACTTACAAACTGTGATTGATAATACCATATTCCGCCTGAAAATGCAACACTTCCTGCCGGGTTGTTTCTTAACTTTTCAGCCTCCGTCTTGCAATTTAACCGGCGCGGTGGTATACTATTGTCACTTTTTGCGGAGGGAACGATATGAAAACAAAAACCTGCCGGATTTTGACGGTGGTTCTGATATTTCAGCTGATTGTTTTTCTCGCCTGCGCCGCCTGGCTGCTTTACGACAGCCGCGTTGACCGCAGCGGGTGGGTGGAAAAAAACGGTGTGCTCTGCTACCGGGATTTCCACGCCAGGCCTGTCACGGGCTGGCGGACGGTGGACGCAGAGCGCTACTATTTTCTGGAGGGCGGTGTCCCCGCCACCGGCTGGCTGGAACAGGACGGTGAAGTCCGCTATCTGTCCCAGGACGGTGTTCTGCAGACGGGCTGGACCTTAATTGACGGCCGTACATACTATTTTGAAGACGACGGCGCTATGCACACCGGCTGGCTGGAACTGGATGGGCAGCGGTATTATCTGCCGGAGGGCGCTGCCGTCACCGGCTGGCAGGAAGTGGATGGCGGGCGCTGCTATTTTGCCCAGGACGGCGCCATGCAGACCGGCTTTGTGGACATTGACGGCGGCATTTATTACCTTGACGAGGACGGGCACCCCCTGACCGGAGACACATCCATCGGAGAAAACCGGTATCGTTTCTCAGACGAGGGCGTCATGTACACCGGCTGGCTGACTGAGGAGGACGGCAGCCGCCGCTACTACAATGCCGCGGGCGTCATGGCGACCCAGTGGCAGGAGATCGACGGGAAGCGGTATTATTTCGGCGCCGACGGAACGGCCCGGACCGGCTGGTATCAGGACGGCGAATACAGCTACTACTTCCTGGAGGACGGCTCCGCCGCCGTCGGGCCAACGCAGATTGACGGCCAGACCCACTTCTTCACGCCCAAGGGCATCGAGGTGATTCTGGTCAACGCGTTTCACCCGGTACCGCGTTACTACGAGCGGAGTCTGGTTACGGTGGTGGACTGGATTCAGGTGGACGAGCGGTGCTATGACGCGCTGATGCGAATGCTTGCCGACTGCGAAGCCGCGGGAAACGAGTACATTTTCAACTCCGGCTACCGCAGCATTGACGCCCAGAAGGAGATTCTGGAAGCCCGCACCCAGGAATACATGGCGGCTTATGAGCTGGAATACGACGAGGCCCGGGAGCAGGCGCTGGAAACGGTGGCGCTGCCCGGCTCCAGCGAGCACCATCTGGGACTGGCGGTGGACCTGCTGGGGGATGACGCCATTGCCTGGCTGCAGGAGCACTGCTGGGATTACGGCTTCATTCTGCGCTACACAGAGGAAAAGCAGGCCATCACCGGAATTGTGGACGAGCCCTGGCACTTCCGCTATGTGGGCACGGAGGTTTCCCTGGACATGAAGGACTCCGGTCTGTGTCTGGAAGAATACCTGGGCGCAGCGGCCAGCGGCCGCTGACAATGCCCGCGGGGGCATCCCCGCAAAACGCCGGTCTCCCTTTCGGGAGGCCGGCGTTTTGTTTTGTTAATCTCTGCGCAGGGCTTCAATGGGGTTGAGGTTGGCGGCTTTGTAGGCCGGGAGCATGCCGAAGATTACGCCGATGAGGGTGGAGAATACCACCGCCACCACAATCGCCGGGGCGCTGATGGATACGGGTATCTTCATCATGTTGGATATCAGCTCCGCCAGAATCACGCCGCTGATGACGCCGATGACGCCGCCCATGCTGGTAAGCACGGCGGATTCCGTCAGGAATTGCAGCAGTATCCGTTTCTTCTTCGCGCCGATGGCCTTTTTCAGACCGATTTCGGCGGTTCGCTCCGTAACGGACACCAGCATGATGTTCATAACGCCGATGCCGCCCACCAGCAGGGAAATGCTGGCAATCCAGACCAACTGGGTGTTGGTGGACTGGGACATCTTCTGCAGCTGCTGGGCCTGCTCCAGCATATCCTGGCTGCGGTAGTCAAAATCCGAATTCTCCGGGTCCACAATCTGCTTTTCCGTCAGCAGATCCGCCGCTTTCTTGCCCGCCGTGGTCATGGCGTCGGTGCTTTTGACCTTAATGGCCACGTTCTGGGGCTCGTCAAACCGGAAGGCGGTGGGCCAGACGGTGTTGGGAATGTACAGGCAGCCGGAGGAAGTGTCCGCGTAGAGGTAGTAGTCGTTGATGGTGTTGATGGTGGGAATAAACTCCTCGGACAGCGCCACAACGCCCACCACCGTAAACACGTCACCGCTGATCTCAATGGCCTTCCCCACGGGGCTTTCCCCGCCGAAGAGGTTGGTCACCACGTTGGTATCCGCCAGCGCCACCTTGCGGAAATTATCATAGTCCGCCTGGGTGAAGCCCCGGCCGGATTTGATCTGGTAGCCGTAAACCGACAGGTAATGGGCGTCGATACCGTAGGTTTCGCCGTTGAATTCCGTGTTCTGATAGTAGACAAAGTTGGAATTGCTCCGGGAATTGTACAGCGACACCTCTTCCACGCCGTCGATTTCCTCAAGCTCCGCCCGGGTATCCTCCGTGATGACCCGCACGCCGCTGGGGATGGAACTCCAGCTCATATCGTAGGCATAGCCCGCCTGGTTGAGCTGAACCGTGACCACGTTGTTCCCCGCGCCGATGAGGTTTTCCTTGATCTGCTCGTTGGTGCCCTGGATGGTGGAGACGATGGTGATGATGGCCGCGATGCCGATGATGATGCCCAGCATGGTCAGCACGCTGCGCATTTTATGCCCCCAGATACCCTGGAAGGCAAGCCGTATATTTTCAAGCATGGTTTTGCCCTCCTTTCTTATTCATAGAGGCTGCGAAGGTCGCTCTCCACCGTGGAGGCGCCCTCCTTCAGGTTTTTGCCGTAGGGGAAGGCGATCAGATCGTCGGGTGTCAGGCCGCTGCGGATTTCGGTGTAGCTGCCCCACAGGGACTTGCCGGTGGTCACCTGGCGCTTTTCCAGCTTGCCGTCCGCGCCCTGAACATAGACATAGGCATTTCCGTTCTCGGTGCGGATGAAGGGATTTTCCAGATAAATGCCGTTCTCGGTGGACGCGGCGGAGTACTGGATATTCGCGTATCTCCCCGCCTGCAGGTCTGCGGATTCGTCCACAAATACGGTGAAGGGATAGTAGGACGCGTTGGGATTGCCGGTGCCGTTCCAGCCGTCGCTGCCCGTGGGGAAGTCGCCCAGGGACACCACCGTGCCGGAATAGGTCATACCGGTGTTCCAGTCGTTGACCGTGACCTCCTGGCCGATGACCAGGTTGTCCTTCGCCAGCTCGCTGACACTGCCCTCGATGTAGAATCCGCCGCCGCCGGAAACCTTCAGTATCGGCTGGTTCTGGAGCTTGGCCTCTTCCTCCGTCAGGACGGATACTACCTTGCCGTCGATCTGGGAATAGACGTTGCCGTCGCTCACTTCCGTCTGCGCGATCTTATAGTCGGCTTCCGCCATTTTGATGCTGAATTCCAGCTCCTTGATTTTCTTCTCCTGATCGGAGCGCATCTGGGCCAGCTGGGCGGCGGTGTAGCCGCTGCCGAAGTCGATCTGGGGCATATCCGGGTCGGTGATGTCGTCCTCGTCGCCCGTCACAACGGTGTGGTCGGGAATCATCGCATCACAGAACTGGAAGCGGAAGCCGCCGCCCTGTCCGTAGACGTGCAGTCCCTGCCAGATCTCCCGGTTGCCCAGGGACATGTTGCCCTCGGTGACCTTGAACACCACATAGTAGGAGGAAACGGAGATGGCGGAACCCGGATCGGTGTCTGCCGAGGCGCTGGACTGCTCCCCGGTCGTCTCTTCGTCTTCCGCAGATTCTTCCGTGGACTCCCCTGAGGATTCTTCCGTGGACTCTTCCGGCGGCTCCGGCTCATAATTCAGGTTCTGGAATTTCTCCGCCTGCTGTCGGACCGCTTCCAGCACATTGCTGTCAATGGCGGTGGAGCTGTGCAGCCAGCAGATCAGCGCCGTTTCCGGGCTGTGTCCGTCGTAAGCCCTGTTGGTGGAGAGGCGGTAGGCCTCCGTCAGAGCCGTGCCCTTGTTGGTATCCTCTTCATCGGCATCCTCGTCGGTGTCGGTGTAGTCCGGAATGACCATGGGCTTCATATTCTTGATTTCCCGCAGCTTCTTCTGGGCGTTGTTCAGATCCAGCTTCAGCTTCTCCACTTCCAGCCGCTTGCGCTCCAGCGCCAGGTCGGACAGGGTGGTGTCGAAGGTCATCAGAAGATCGCCCTTTTTCACCGTGTCCCCCTCGGAAACCTTGATCTCCGTCACCGTCTGAGTGGCGGACAGGTACACGGTCTGAATCTTATCTGTACTCACGGGGCCGTAGCTTTCCTGGGAATCGCCCCAGTATTCCGTCATGCCGATGTAGTTGAAGGAAAACACCTTCACCGGCTCCTTCCCGCCCCGGCCCACGCCGAACCAGATGCCCAGGCCGATGGCGGCTGCCAGCACTACGGCGGTGACGGCAAGGATGATTTTCTTCTTACTTGCTTTACGCTTCATCATCGCTGCCTCCCTCCTGCGGTTCTATGTCCGTGCGCAGCTGACCGTCCAGAATGTGATAGATTTTATCGGCGCACCGGGCAATGGCCGGCTCATGGGTAATCATGATGATGGTCATTCCCTCGTCGCTGAGGCGGCGGAAGATTTCCATAATCTGGTTGCCGGCCTTGGTATCCAGGGCGCCGGTGGGCTCGTCCGCCAGCAGCAGATCCGGTTTTCCCACCATGGCCCGGGCGATGGCCACCCGCTGGCACTGGCCACCGGAAAGCTGATTGGGGAAAAACTCCATCCGTTCCCCCAGTCCCACGGACTGCAGCGCCTCCGCCGCCCGCTCCCGGCGCTCCTTCAGGCTCACCCCGGCGTACAGCAGGGGCAGGGCCACATTGTCCAGAGCGGTGAGCTTGGGCATCAGGTAAAAGCTCTGGAACACGAAGCCCAGATGCTTGTTGCGGATTTCCGCCAGAGCGTCGTCGCTCAAGTCCTTCAAATCCCGGCCGTCCAGCTCATAGGTGCCGGAGGTGGGTACGTCCAGGCAGCCGATAATGTTCATCAGCGTGGTTTTTCCGGAGCCGGAGGGGCCCATAATGGCCAGGTAATCCCCTTTTTCCACCGTCAGGTTGATGTCTTTCAGCACACGGACAGGCTCCTTGCCCTGGACGTAGTCCTTGCAGATGTCCGTCAGTTTCAGGATGGCCAATTACTCCACCCCGCCTTCCGTGGCCGCTTCTCCGGTCTGCGCCGGGGCGTCCTCTGCGGGCATCTCCATACCGTCCTCCGGCATGGCGCCCAGCGGCATATCCGCAGCGCCGTCAGCCATGCCCTCCACGGGCACTTCCGCGCCTTCCGCAAAGGCGTCCTCCATGGGCATTTCCACGCCCTCATCCATCACGGGTACTTCCTCTTCTGGCATCTCATGGGTGGTGGGCGCGCCGACGCGGCACACCTGCTCGTCAGGGAAGGCGATGTAGTCCTCGGCGGTCAGGCCGTCCAGAACGCCGTAAGTATCCAGCATTTCGTCATACGCGCCAAGGGTGACGCTACGTTTTTCCAGCTTGCCCTTCTTTTCCGCCCAGACATAGGCGGAGCCGTCCTCCTCAAAGCAGAAGAACGCGCTGCTGAGGGAGAAGTCCGGCTGTTCGCCCTCGCCCTCCGTCAGAACCTCCAGGTACACATGCTGCCCCAGAATCAGGCCGTCGGTGCTGTCCAGCTCCACGTAGAAGGGGTACTTGCTGGAGGAGGACATCTCGTCGGTGCTCATGCCGTAATACCGGTCCATATCGCTGCCCTGCACGGGATTCTCGTAATCCACCAGAGTCACGGTGCCCGTCCAGGTGACGGTGTCGTCCGTCCGGGAGGTGATTTTGATCCGGGTGCCCTCCATGATGCCGCCCCGCTGCAGCTCGCCCAGGGTACCCTTGATCCGGTAGGAGCCGGCCTGCTGGATGGTGATGTAGGCGGCGGGATTGCCGTAGTTATCGGTGCCGCTTTCGTTGATGGACTGGACGCGGCCCTTCACCGGAGACACGACGGTTGCGTTCTCCAAAATGGTCTCGGACTGCTTGACCTCCGTCTCCTTGGATTTGACGTTCAGCTCCGCTTCCTTCAAATCCACCTGGGTGGTCTGAATCTGGACGGTGTACTGCAGCTTTTCCGAAGCGCCCACCCGGTCGCGCTCCTTCTCCAGCTCCTTGATCTGCTGGTTATAGTTTTCGATGGTGGCGTTCAGCTGCTCCAGCTCCAGACGCTGCTTGTCCAGGGTCAGCTGCAGCTGGTCGGTGTCGTAGGAAAACAGCTCCTGCCCCTCTTCCACATCGTCGCCCTCTTTGACCAGCACTTCCTTGATGGTCTTTTCCGAGTCCTTTTTGATTTCCGTCACGTTCTCGGAAACCACCATGCCGGCAAACCGGTCGCCGGGAGCAATGCTGCCCATTCCCACCAGGGTAGAAACGGACTGCACAAATACCGCCGTATCGTCCCCGCCGCAGCCCGCCAGGGAAGCGGTCAAGCACAGGCACAGCGCCAAACACAGCCAGGTTCGCAGTTTCATAATTTTGCCCTCCACAGGTAATGTATTTCATTTTGTAACCTGTATTATATCGTTTCTCCGCCGTGAAATCAA
Source organism: uncultured Clostridia bacterium (assembly GCA_945836055.1). Taxonomy (GTDB): domain Bacteria; phylum Bacillota; class Clostridia; order Oscillospirales; family Oscillospiraceae; genus Faecousia. The sequence goes on from CAMAKJ010000026.1 coordinate 11,469, forward strand.
CCGGGTTACCATTAAGGATTCCTTAAATTCAAGTGAAAGATTTGCCGAAACGCCCCGAAGGGGGAAAACGCCCCGCACCCTGGGGTGCGGGGCCGGTCTTTCCGGGAGTTACTTTGTTTTCAGTGCCTTACGCTCGGCCTTGGTTTTGCAGAACCGCTCCAGCTCCGGCACCAGAATGACGCAGATCACCGCTGCGGTGAAGCCGCCGTTGTACAGGCAGTAGCCGCCGTGGAGGTTGGGGACGGAGGTGACCAGGAAATAGTGCATCATCGCCGCCGCCATACCCCAGAACCAGCCGTACTTGCTGGTGATGGGGCTCAGGCCGTTGGCGAAGCAAAGGCCCACGGCAATGGCCTGGGCGTTGACCACCATGGCAAAATTGCCGCCCGCCAGCCTGGACAGCCCACCGGCGAGGAAGGATGCCAGCACATAGCCCAGCATAATGGGCCAGACGTTGCCGGGATGGGAACCGGAATTGCAGGTAGCCAGCATGCAGAAGATGATGCCCAGGGTCACGCCGTTGAAGGACGCCCCGATGAGGTTGTAGTACGCCAGAATGAACAGCCCGAACACGCCCACGTTCATGAGGAACACCTCCGTGCCCAGCTGGGAGGAGATAGAAGCAACATGCTCCGGGGCAGTGAGCAGCTGTAAGTACTGCCTGGGCTTGCAGCCCATGGCCAGCGCCCCCAGAATGCACAGCCCGAACAGGATGCAGCAGAACAGATTCACCGTCAGCCGGGAGGCCACCTGCAGGGTTTCCGCGGAGGGCGCGGCGGGCAGATCAATGCCCAGGGTTTTATACAGGGTGGCGTTGAGGAAGAACGCGAACAGGCACACGGGCACGGCGGCGGAGTACAGGTCAAAGCCCTTGTGCACCTTGGGCGAGTGGGTCAGCCCCGCCGGGAGCAGGAAGCCGATGCAGAAGCCCACCAGCAGCGTCACCACGAAGCCGGGCAGGTTGAAGCCCACCACCTCGGCGTGGGGATAGCGCACCAGCAGGTCGCTGATCAGCGGCGCAATGCCGGTGGAGAACAGCATGGCGTTGACATTGGCGCTGAATTTTTCCTTTTTCACCAGGCAGTAGACCACCACGCCCAGCACCGTGGGCCAGATGTTCAGAATATGGATGCCCCAGGAGCTGAAGCCCAGGGTCAGAATAAAGGCCAGGGTGGAGACATTGTTGGGCGTGGCCCCGCACAGAAGGTACAGTCCCAGGCAGCACAGCCCCACCAGACCCATATTCAGGAACGTAGCCGCGTAGCCGCCCAACGCGAAATAGTTGGTAGTGATTTTTCCCGGCTGGCTGAGAATCTGCCACAGGCCGGAGAACATGGCGCTCCGATCCGGCATACACACCGCCGCAACGACAAAGGCGGCGGAGAAGAAGCCGAAGAAAAGCTTCAGAAAGTCGCCCTCGCTTAAGTTTTTCAGTTTTTTCATAAACACACCCCTTTTGGTTCAAGAAAATACGGATCGGCAGGACGCATAATTGTAGCTTATCTGGCAGGCGCCAGAATGCTGAATGTGAAATGCGAAGTGCAAAATTGAGGTGTTTTCTTCGGAAATGATTTTATTCAGAAAGACACCGCCTTGCGGCGTTGTCCGCGAAGCGGACACCTTGATTCAACATTTTGCATTCTGCATTCAGCATTTCCTTCGCCAAATTCCCTCTGCAATCTGACGACGGAAACGTTGGCCGCTTTGGCAAAAAAGGGCGACCCAGTCTTTTCACTGAATCGCCCAGACGGTCGGCCGATATTCCTCTGCGTTCCCACGCGGTTAACCCGCTGATCCGTCAGTTGCGCAGAAGCTTCGATGGATTACGCTCTCTCGGCAGCCTCCACCACATGCTTCATCAGCACACTGGTGGTCACGGCGCCGACGCCGCCGGGAACGGGGGTAATGGCATCCACGATGGGTTCGACTTCCTCGAACACGCAGTCGCCAGACATGCCACCCTTGCCCTTGGCGGTGATCTTCTCCGGGTTCCAGTTCATGGAAACGTCGATGACCACCTGACCGGGACGGACATAGTCCTTGGTCAGGCTGTTCAGCACACCGGCAGCGGACACGATGATATCGGCATTGCGGCAGATCTCCGCAGTGTTCACGGTCTTGGTGTGGCAGATGGTAACCGTGGCGTTCTTAGCCATGAGCATCATAGCAGCGGGCTTGCCCACCACCAGGCTCCGGCCGATGACCACGGCGTTCTTGCCCTTGCAGTCGATGCCGTAGTAGTCCAGGATCTCCATGCAGGCGGCGGGGGTGCAGGGGGCGAAGCCCAGATTCTGGCCCTCGAATACGCCGGCATTGCTCATATGGGTCATGGAGTCCACGTCCTTCTTGGGAGCCAGGCGGTTGCAGATCTCGTCCTGGTCAGCCTTCAGGTGCTTGGGCAGGGGCCGGAACATCAGCACGCCGTGGACGGAATCGTCCGCATTGACCTGATCGATGACAGCCAGGACCTCTTCCTTGGTGGCAGTCTCGGGCAGGATGTAATTCTTAACGACAACGCCAACCTCCTCAGCGCGCTTTGTGGCGCCCTTCTCATAGCTCAGGTCGGAGGGGTTCTCACCCAGACGGATGATGCCCAGGGTGGGGACAA
>CAMAKJ010000027.1 GCA_945836055.1 uncultured Clostridia bacterium
GCGAACCGGCCGCCGTCCAGCTGAATCATGGGGCGGATATCCGGCGGGATGACGGGCAGTACGTCCATGATCATCCAGCTGGGCTTGTTTCCGGACTCCCGGAATGCCTCCACAACCTCCAGGCGCTTGACGATCCGCAGCTTCTTCTGGGAGGAAGCGGTTTTCAGCTCTTCCCGGAGCTGACTGCTCAGCTGATCCAGGTCGATCTGCTCCAGCAGGGCCTTGACGGCCTCCGCGCCCATGCCGGCCTTGAAGTCGTCCTCATACTTCTCCCGCATGTCCCGGTACTCCTTCTCGGTGAGCACCTGGTTCAGCGCCAGAGGCGCGTCGCCGGGATCGGTGACGATATAGGCGGCGAAGTACAGCACCTTCTCCAGAACCTTGGGGCTGATGTCCAGAATCAGGCCCATCCGGGAGGGAATGCCCTTGAAGTACCAGATGTGGCTGCAGGGGGCCGCCAGCTCGATGTGACCCATGCGCTCCCGGCGCACCTTGGCCCGGGTAACCTCTACGCCGCAGCGGTCGCAGATCTTGCCCTTGTACTTGATTTTCTTATATTTACCGCAGTGGCACTCCCAGTCCTTGGTGGGTCCGAAGATCCGCTCGCAGTACAGGCCGTCCCGCTCGGGCTTCAGGGTACGATAGTTGATGGTCTCAGGCTTCTTCACTTCGCCATAGGACCACTGCCGGATCATCTCCGGCGAAGCAATGCCGATTTTAATGGCATCAAAGGTGGCGTCTGCCATGTTCGAGCCTCCTTAATCTTCGTAGCTGTCGGTGTCGGATTCCTCCGCGTCACCGAATACGTCCATAATATCCTCCGGGCCGTCCTCGTCAATGACGAAGCCCGCGTCCAGCACCTCGTCGGTGGAGCCGACTACCACGTCGTTGCCGTCGTCGGTGTCGGAGCTGTAGACCACATCATCGTCGTCGTCCTCGTCCTTCAGCTCGATCTCGTTGCCGTTCTCGTCCAGCACCCGGATATCCAGGCACAGGGCCTGCAGCTCCTTGACCAGAACCTTGAAGGATTCGGGCACGCCGGGCTTGGGAATGTTGGCGCCCTTGACAATGGCCTCGTAGGTCTTGACGCGGCCGGTGACATCGTCGGACTTGACGGTGAGGATTTCCTGCAGGGTGTAAGCAGCGCCGTAGGCTTCCAGGGCCCAGACTTCCATTTCGCCGAAGCGCTGGCCGCCGAACTGGGCCTTGCCGCCCAGAGGCTGCTGGGTAACCAGGGCATAGGGGCCGGTGGAACGGGCGTGAATCTTATCGTCAACCAGGTGATGGAGCTTGAGGTAGTAGGGATAGCCCACGGTGACCAGATTGTCGAAGGGCTCGCCGGTACGGCCGTCGTACAGAACGGTCTTGCCGTCCTCCCGCAGGCCAGCCAGCTTCAGGGTGTCCCGGATGTCCTTCTCGTTGGCGCCGTCGAACACGGGGGTGGCAACCTTCCAGCCCAGTGCCTTGGCGGCGTAGCCCAGGTGCACCTCCAGAACCTGTCCGATGTTCATACGGGAGGGCACGCCCAGGGGGTTCAGCACGATGTCCAGAGGGGTGCCGTCGGGCAGGAAGGGCATATCCTCCTCAGGCAGAACCCGGGAAACGACGCCCTTGTTGCCGTGGCGGCCGGCCATCTTATCGCCCACGGAGATTTTCCGCTTCTGGGCGATGTAGACCCGGACGGACTTGGTGACGCCGGGAGCCAGCTCGTCGGAATTCTCCTTGGTGAAGACCTTGACATCCACAACAATGCCGCTTTCGCCGTGGGGCACCTTCAAAGAGGTGTCCCGGACTTCCCGGGCCTTCTCGCCGAAGATGGCCCGCAGCAGCCGCTCCTCGGGGGTCAGCTCGGTCTCGCCCTTGGGGGTGACCTTACCCACCAGATAGTCGCCGGCGCGAACCTCCGCGCCCACGCGGATGATGCCGTTCTCGTCCAGATCCTTCAGGGTGTCCTCGCCCACGTTGGGGATGTCCCGGGTGATTTCCTCGGGGCCCAGCTTGGTGTCCCGGGCCTCGGTCTCGTACTCCTCGATGTGGATGGAGGTGAACACGTCCTCACGAACCAGACGCTCGTTCAGCAGAATGGCGTCCTCGTAGTTGTAGCCTTCCCAGGTGACGAAGCCGATGAGCACGTTCTTGCCCAGGGCCACCTCGCCGCCGGAGCAGCTGGGGCCGTCGGCAATGATCTGCTGGGTGTCCACCCGCTCGCCCACCACCACGATGGGCCGCTGGTTGATGCAGGTGCCGGCGTTGCTCCGGGCGAACTTGGTCAGATGGTAGGTCTGGGTGTCGCCGTCGTCATACTTGACAGTGATGTCGGTGGCGGAGACGGCGGTGACAACGCCGGGCTTCTCTGCCTTGATGCACACCTCGGAGTCCACGGCGGCCTTGTGCTCGATGCCGGTGGCAACGATGGGCGGCTCGGTGGTCAGCAGAGGCACAGCCTGACGCTGCATGTTGGCGCCCATCAGGGCACGGTTGGCGTCGTCGTTCTGCAGGAAGGGAATGAAGGAGGTGGCGATGGAGATCATCATTCTGGGAGACACGTCGATATAGTCGATCATGCCCCGATCCACTTCGATGATCTCGTTGCGGTGACGGCAGGTAATACGGGCGCTCGCAAGGCAGCCGTTTTCGTCCAGAGGCTCGTTGGCCTGGCCGATGTAGAAGTCGTCCTCCACGTCGGCGGTCATATACTCCACGTCCTTGGTGACAAAGCCGGTGGCCTTGTCCACCTTGCGGTAGGGAGCCTCCACGAAGCCGTACTCATTGATCTTGGCAAAGGTCGCCAGGTAGTTGATCAGGCCGATGTTGGGACCTTCGGGGGTCTCGATGGGGCACATGCGGCCGTAGTGGGTGTAGTGAATATCACGGACATCGAAGGAAGCCCGGTCACGGCTTAAGCCCCCGGGGCCCAGAGCGGACAGACGGCGCTTGTGGGTCAGCTCCGCCAGGGGGTTGTTCTGATCCATGAACTGGGACAGCGGGGAGGAACCGAAGAATTCCTTGATAACCGCGGTGACAGGCCGGATGTTGATCAGGCTCTGGGGGGTGACGGCGTCCAGATCCTGGACGGTCATGCGCTCCCGGATCACCCGGTCCAGCCGGGAGAAGCCGATGCGGAACTGGTTCTGCAGCAGCTCGCCCACGCAGCGCAGGCGGCGGTTGCCCAGATGGTCGATGTCGTCGGGGGTGCCGATGCCCATGGCCACGCAGTTGAGGTAGTTGATGGAGGCCATGATATCGTCCACAATGATGTGCTTGGGAATCAGGTCGTCAATCCGCTCGGCGATGGCGTCCTTCCAGCCGTCGGCGGGAACGGTCTGAAGCATTTCCTTCAGGACGGGGAAATGAACCTTTTCCTTAATGCCGTATTCCTTGGGGTCAAAGTCCACGAAGGCATCCATCCAGACCATGTTGTTGGAGAACACCTTGACATTGTTGTCGCCGACCTTCACCACAGCCTCGTTGACGCCCTTGCGGCTCAGCTCGTGAGCCTGAGCCCGGGAGATGAACTCGCCGGGCATGACCAGAATCTCGCCGGTCATGGGATCGGCGATGGGCTCGGCGGCTTCCTGTCCGGACAGGCGGCTCCAGATGTCCATCTTCTTGTTGAACTTGTACCGGCCGACCTTGCTCACGTCGTAGCGGTGGGCGTCGAAGAGCAGCCCTTCCAGATGGGCGGTAGCGGTCTCCACCGTGGGAGGCTCACCGGGACGCAGACGGCGGTAGATTTCCAGCAGGGAATCCTCCCGGGTCTTGCAGGGATCCTTGTCGATGGTGGCCAGAATCCGGGCGTCCTCGCCGAACATGGCCTTAATCTGCTCGTCGGTCTCCACACCCAGGGCGCGGATCAGGCAGGTGATGGGCAGCTTGCGGTTCTTATCGATGCGCACCCAGAATACATTGGTGTTGTCGGTTTCGTACTCCAGCCAGGCGCCGCGGTAGGGAATGACGGTGGCGGTGTAGGTGTGCTGGTCGGCCTTGTCTACCTCGTGGCCGTAGTACATGCCGGGGCTGCGGACGATCTGGGAGATGATGACACGCTCGGCGCCGTTGATGACGAAGGTGCCGCCGTTGGTCATCACGGGGAAATCGCCCATGAAAATTTCCTGCTCTTTGATTTCGTCGGTTTCGGTGTTGCGCAGGCGCACCCGAACCTTGATGGGCTTGGCGTAGGTGGCGTCTCGCTCCTTACACTCCTCAATGGTGTACTTGGGCTTGTCCTCCATGGTGTAGTCCAGGAAACTAAGCTCCAGCTTGCCGGAGAAGTCGGTAATGGTGCCCACATCCTTGAAGACTTCCCGCAGGCCGGTTTCCAGGAACCACTGGTAGGAGTCCTTCTGGATCTTCAGCATGTTGGGGATCTCCAGGATCTCTTCATACTTCGCGTAGGATTTACGCATGGTCTTGCCGTACATTACGTCCTTGACCATTGCCATATGGATCATCACAGCCTTTCTTTCGAATTGTGTGGTTTACTTGATACGCACGGGGCAGTTGTCAGTTTTGCCAAACTTGGTACTTGACAGTGCCCGCTTCCTGTGGTAAAATGACCATGTTGGAGGGGGTATGCGCAGATGGGCATACTACCACAGTATGGACTACTATTTTACCATACCGGATATCCTTTGTCAATGAATAAATTCCACAATTCCGAGGCGCGAGCCTCGTTTTTTTGCGCCTATTTTGCCGAAAGCGCTTCTTTTTCCACTCTACGCTCCGCTTACTCGGCAGGCTCTACGCTTCGTGTGTGTACATTTCCGCTTTCATTCCCTAAAATTGGTATCAGAAAGGAGGAACCCAAATGGATCAAATTCAGATCGGCAAATTCATTGCCGAATCCCGGAAGGCCCGGAGCCTCACCCAGCGGCAGCTGGCTGACAGCCTCGGCATCAGCGACAAAACCGTGTCCAAGTGGGAGACGGGAAAAGGACTGCCGGAGGTCAGCCTGATGCTCCCCCTTTGCGGGGAGCTGCAAATCACCGTCAACGACCTGCTCTCCGGCGAGCGGGTCAGCAGCACAAATTATCAAAAGAAAGCGGAGGAAAACATGATGGAGTTAATGAAGGAAAACGAAGAAAACAAGCGGCGGATGGTTCTGTCCGTCATCTGCGGCGGCATCACCATCGTCGCGGTGTGCGCCCTGATCGCCATTGCGGCCTACATGCCCCTGCCAACAGCCGCCCGGATCGCGCTGATTGTATTTGCCCTCGCGGTTGCGGCAGCAGGTGTCGGCGCGGCCTGTATGCTGGACGTGAAGGCGGGCTATTTTGAATGCCCCAACTGCCATGCGTCCTTTGTGCCCACCATGGCAGAGTACGTCAAAGGCGTGCACACCATCACAAAGCGCCGCCTCACCTGCCCCGAATGCGGGAAAACGGCCATGTGCCGCCACCGGATTGTCCGGTAACCCGCATAAAAAATGCCCCTTCCTTCCGGAAGGGGCATTTCAGCGTGTCAAAACGGCAGCCGTAGGGGCCGATGCCCACATTGGCCCTTTGTATCGAATTTGACAGAAAACTCTATGAATTCGGCAGCTTACGCTGCGGGGCGATGCAGGCATCGCCCCCTGCGATCCTGAATTTTCGGGTTTTTCGACAGTCTCAGTGCCCCTTCCATCCGGAAGGGGCACAAACATTTCAAATTACAGAGCGGAATAGCCGAAGCTGTTCACCAGGGCGTCCAGCTTCTGGCCGGCCTTGCAGTAGGGGCACTCCCGGTAGTCGTAGCTGGCGTAGCCGGGCAGGTCGTTTATGGTGTAAACGCTGCGCACCGGGTAGCCCGCAACCTCCTCCACCGCGCTGTAAATAGCGGCGACACCCGCCACATGGCCGCCGTAATACCCGATGGCCTCGATGGAGCGCTTGGCGGTGAAGCCGGTGGTGACGGAAGCCATCAGCACCAGAACGTGCTTGCCGGTGATCATGCCCCGGTTGTTGTCCCGGAAGATGATCTGGGAGTTGGCGTTGTACTCCGGCTCCAGAACGTAGATGGTCTGGTGGGCGTTGATGGTGCGGAAGCCGCTTCTGGTCAACTCCTCGGCCACGCAGGTGCCAAGCACCGCGGTGCCGTCCAGGCACAGAATGGTGTCCACAGGGGTGTCGTTGATGAAGTGAGACACCAGCTGCTGTGCGCTGTCCCGGGCCTCGCTGAGGCGGGTTTTCTGGTAGGTAATGTCCACGAAGTAATTGATATGGGAATGGTTCGTGGCAAAATGTCCGTGGGCAATGCGCAGAGGGGCGTTGCCCCGGCGGATGGGCAGGTTCATCAATGTAATCATAGCGGTGTACCTCCAGCTTCTGAAATCAAAAAACGTTTTTCCAATGCCCGGCGGAAGCGTTTTTGCCGGACACCTGAAAAACGCTTTTTTTCATTATAACCCGCTTCCCGGGAATTGGCAAGGACAAACCTTCCGAACAGATGCCAAAATTCAACGCCCAAACTTGGTCATATTGCGCAAACGCAGGGCTTTTTCCTGGCGGTAAAACTGGCGGCCGATGATGCGGCAGATTTTCCCGGTGTGGATCATCCAATGCACCTTGCTGAAGCTGGCCCACATCACATTATCCGTCTCCCCGGGCAGCAGAACAATTTCCTTCAGGGGAACCCGGCGGTGGAGGCAGTAGTGGTCGTAGAACATATTCCGGTCCATATCCGTGTCCAGAAGCTCAAATTCCTCCGGCTCCGCCCGGATACCGGTTTCCTCGAACAGCTCCCGGGCAACGGCCTGGCGGCTGGTCTCCCCCGCCTTCACGGCGCCGCCGGAGTTTTCCCAGGTTCCGGCAAAGCTCTTGCCCCTGGCCCGGCGGGTCAGCAGCAGATGTCCCGAGCCGTCGTAAACCCAGACGCAGACCACCACACCGTACTCTCCTGGGTGCCAGGGTGTGCCCCGCTTGTGCACTCTGCCGGTGAGGTTCCGGTGCTCGTCGTATATATCATTCAGTTCCATCCGCTGTCCCCCCTTCCGGGCTATAGTGTAGCATACGGCTATGAAAAAGGCAATGAAAAAGCTGCCGGAAAATGGATTCCCTCACGGAGCGAAAGGGAAACCGGACGTTTGGTTCATCCGGTTTCCCCAACATATCCAATTATTCTTTCGGCGTCCAGCCGGCATACAGGGTCAGGTCTTCCACAATGGTGTCCGTCTCCACATTCCACAGATCATCGCAGGCATAATCCCGATACCAGCCGGAGAATTCATATCCTTCCCGGGTAGGCGGATCGGGAAGCTCCAGAAGCTCTCCGTACATCTGATTGTGCGCCGGCACATCGGTGCCGCCTTTGGAATTGAACGTAATCGTAAATCCAGGGTTGCGCATATCCAGAGCCAGCAGAACCACAATTACCAGGATGCAGGAAATGATGATGATGTCCAGCGTCCGCACGGAAATATTCACATACCGGTAAAGGTCGCGAAATTTCGGTGTTTCCGGCTGTTGGGAATCCTCCCGGGTTTCGTCTGCCATTATTTCTTCACCAGGTACTTACGCATATCCAGTGCGCAGGCGCAGAGGATGATGGCACCCTTGATGATGTACAGGCTGGAGGAATCCACGCCCAGCATGGTCAGGGCCACGAAAATCAGACGCAGCACGCACACGCCCATGATGATGCCGCTGATCTTACCGGTGCCGCCGACAAAGGAGACGCCGCCGATGACGCAGGCTGCGATGGCATCGCACTCGGCGTTCAAGCCGGTGCCCGCGGCAACGGAGCCGCTGCGCACGCCCTCAATAAAGCCGGAGTAGCCGTACATGGCGCCGGCCAAGGTGTGCACCAGCACGGTGGTCCAGAACACGTTGACGCCGGAAACCTTGGCGGCCTCGGCATTGGAGCCGACGGCGAACATGTTCTTGCCGAAGGTGGTCTTGTTCCAGATGAACCACATGAGCGCCGTCAGAATCACGGCGTAGAGCACATACCAGGGAACCGCCACGCCGCCCAGGCGGAACATGGTGCCGCCCACAAAGCTCTTGTACTCGGCGCTCAGGCCGGAAATGGGCTGGCCGTTGTTGCCGTTGAGGGAGAAGAACCACAGGATGATACCGTAGGTAATCAGCTGGGTGGACAGGGTAACAATGAAGGGATGCAGGCTGAACTTTGCCACGAAGAAGCCGTTGACAAAACCGATGAGGGCGCCGATGGCGACGACGGTGAGCAGGGTGACAAAAATCCAGAAACCGTTGACCTCAGGCAGACTGCGGAACATCTTATTGGCGAAGTCCGCCTTCTGCAGGAACACACCGGCGACGGCGGCAGTCAGGCCGACCACACGTCCGGCGGAAAGGTCGGTACCGGTGAGCACGATACAGCCGCCAATGCCCAGCGCCAGAGGCAGATATGCCGCCACCTGGGTAATCAGGTTGGCAAAGGAGCCCCAGGTCAGGAACTGGTCTCTCTGGGTGGCCGTGTAGATGACGAAAATCAGCATCAGGATGTACAGGGCGTTATTGAGGATGCCGTCCACAATGGCACGCCGCTTGTCCTTTGCGTCCTTGACTTTGAATTCTTCAGCGGTTCTGCGAAGATTCGTTACAGGATTTCCCATTTTCTATTTCCTCCTTAAGCATACTTGGCAGCCAGGGTCATGATTTCTTCCTGCGTGGTATTGCGGGCGTCAACCTCGCCGGCAACCCGTCCGCCGGACATGACCACGATGCGGTCACACACGCCCAGCAGCTCCGGCATTTCGGAAGAGACCATCAGAACGGTCTTTCCCTTGTTTGCCAGATCCAGAATCAGCTGATAGATTTCGTACTTCGCGCCCACGTCGATGCCGCGGGTTGGCTCGTCCAGCAGCAGCACCTCCGGTTCGGTCAGCAGCCAGCGGCCGATGATGACCTTCTGCTGGTTGCCGCCGGACAGGCTGCGGATTTTGGTTTCCTGAGAGGGGGTTTTGGTGTGCAGCGCATCGATATACTGCTGGGTATCCGCGCGCTGGGACTTTTCGCTCAGATAGATACCGAAGCGCTTATGCCGCTTCAGACTGGAGATCACCGTGTTGTCCCGGATATTCAGCACACCGAAAATACCGGTGGCACGGCGCTCCTCCGTCAGCAGGGCGAAGCCGTTTTTGATGGACTCGCCTGCATTGCGGTTGAGGCACTGTTTGCCGCCCAGGGTGATGGTGCCCTCCTTGCGGGTACGCACGCCGAAAATGCTCTCCAGCGTCTCGGTCCGTCCGGAGCTGTCCAGACCGGCCAGCCCCAGAATTTCGCCCCGGCGGGCTTCAAAGGACACGTCCTTCAGCTGATTGTACATGCCGGTGATGCCCTCCACCTTCAGATAGACCTCGCCGGGCTGGTTGGTCTTGGGCGGGAACTGATTGGTCAGCTCACGGCCCACCATCAGGCGGATGATGTCGTTCATTTCCAGCTTTTCCGCCGGTTCCGTTGCAACCCACTGGCCATCCCGCATGATGGTGATGTAATCGGAAATCCGCTTGATTTCCGCCATCTTATGGGAAATGTAAATGATGGCGACACCCCGGTCCCGAAGCATATTGATAATCCGGAACAGGTGCTCCACCTCTTCCTCGGTCAGAGACGAGGTGGGTTCGTCAAAGACGATCACCTTGGAGTTGTAGGAGACAGCCTTTGCAATCTCCACCATCTGCCGCTGAGACACGGGCATGGTGCTCATAATCCGGTGGGGGTCTACGTTGATGCCCAGTTCCTCAAACACCGCCATGGTATCCTTGTACATTTTGCGCTCGTTGACGGCGATACCGGCGATGGTCGGGTAGCGGCCCAGCCAGATGTTATCCATAACGCTGCGCTTGAGGGCCTGGTTCAGCTCCTGGTGCACCATGGCAACGCCGTTTTCCAGCGCTTCCTTGGAGCTTTTGAAGTTGACTTCCTTGCCTTCCAGGTAAATATGGCCCTCGTCCTTGTTGTAAATGCCGAACAGGCACTTCATCAGGGTGGATTTGCCGGCGCCGTTTTCGCCCATCAGCGCGTGGACAGTGCCCTTTTGGACTTCCAGGCTGACGTGATCCAGCGCCTTGACGCCGGGGAAGGTCTTGGTGATGTCCTCCATTTTCAGCAGTACTTCCTGCTGCATATTGCGTACCTCCTTGTTGAGAATTGGGAATGCCGGCATCCGCGATAGGGAGCGGCAGGCGCCGTTCTCACCGGGCAGAGAACTTCAGACCGGCGTCTGCCGTTCCCTATCTGACCGGACACATTCCAAATGAAAGAGGCAGCTGCCGCCGGAGCGGCAGCTGCCCGGAATCATTCGCGGAAAGGCGCTTATGCACCGGTGTAGGGCGCGTAAGCAACGTACAGCTTGGAAGCGGAGTCCTCAGCGATGCTGAAGCGATCATCGGACAGAGAAGCCAGAGCATCCGCGGGAGCCATGCCGCCGGCAACCGCCTTCACGGTCTGAGCGACAGCGGCAGCCATGCCTTCGGCATCCTGCTTGATGGTACCGGCCATAGCGCCCTCGGCGATCAGAGCCTTGGCGTTATCGGTAGCGTCAACACCGAACACGGGAACGGTATGCGCGCCTTCCTTGTTGTAGCCCTTCTCCTGCAGGGAAGCGATGACACCCTCGGCCATGCCGTCGTTATTGCAGATAACCAGCTCGATCATGTTGCCGCTGGCCTCATTGTAGGTAACGAAGTTGGTGTCCATGTACTCCTTGGCAGCAGCAGCGGACCATGCACCGCCCTGGTCAACCTGGTAGCAGTCGGTATTGGAAGCATCAAAGTACTGCAGCGCGGGCTTGCCGGCAGCAGTCAGGACAGCGTTGGCATCCTCAACACCGTACTGGGTGCGGTAGATAGCCTCAACGTTGGCCTCGTCGCCCTTCATCATGGCGTAGGAGATGATGCCGTCGCCGTTAACGTCAACGTCATCGTAGTTGGCCAGCAGATAATCGCCGATCATCTTGCCCTGCATATGGCCGGCAGCGGGAGCGTCGGTACCAATGAAGCAGGTGGTGGCGTGGCCTTCCAGAACGGGGATTTCGGAGCCGTCGGTGCCGATGGCACGGTTGAAGAAGATCACGGGGATGTCGCCGGCCGCAGCCAGGATGTCCTCAGCGGTGTCGGAGGCACCGGAAGTGACCTGGTTGACCACCAGCAGCTTGGAGCCACCGGCGATAGCGGTCTTAATCTGGTCCAGCTGCTTGGACTGGTCGTTGGCAGCGAACTGGTTGTCGTAAGTAATGCCCTCCAGGGCGTCCAGCTCCTTGTTCAGAGCGTCACGGACGGAGCTCAGATACACGTCGCTCTCGTCATACCAGAACACGGACACCTTGGTGCCGCTGCTCTTGCTGCTGCCGCCGTCGCCGGAGCCGCAGGCAACCAGGCCAAGAACCATGACCAGCGCCAGAGCGATTGCGAGAATCTTTTTCATTTTGCGTTTCCTCCTAAAATGAATGTTGTATGCTTATCGGCAAAGTGCCGCTTAAGCCGGAAGAAAGCGGCTTTCCCGGGATGCGGTAAAATGGGAATTGGTACGCACTTTGGAAAAACGCACCGCCGCTTGGACAGGGCTACTATAACACTCTTCCATTTTATTGTAAAGTCTTTGTTGAAAATTCAGCGATACGCTCATATTTGGAAAATAGTAATTGTATGTTATTCACAAATCTATTTTGCTCTGTGCCGAGGTCCTGTGAAAGCGGTATGTGCAAAAAAGTGTAGAAAACGGTAATCTTCTCTGCAATACACCGGGCTTCTGCCCTTGTCCGGTGTCAGGGCGCTGCGGCAAATAAAAAACGGACTTGCGTCCGCGCCCGCAGGCGTGTTCACAAGTCCTTAGGGAAGCTCCCACGGGAAAGGTTTTCCCGCGAGAACCGATTTTCTCAGATAGGAGAAGGTTTCCGTCTCTCCTTCTTCCGCCAGCATCTGCAGAATATAGCGCAGTTGGCGGAGGGTTTCCGGGTGCATTAAGTCCTTCTCCCGGCTGTTTTCCAGGTAGCGAAGGGCGGAGTCGTCCCGGTAGTTTTTTCCCTGATAGGTCATGCAGGCCGCCCGGCGGTCCATCACCATCTCCACCAGATACCGCCGGGGCATGGGAACCGGCGCGTAGCACCGCGTCTGCCGGTTCATATCCGTCCAGTATTCGTAGTGGTGGCGGTTGCGGCCCTTGTGGTGCATCCAGGCCTCGCTGTAGCCCTTGTCCTCCCGCTCGGCGGCGTTGGGACTGCGGTTGCCCTGATAGTACCGCGCCCCCGCCCAGAATTCCGTGGGGGAGAATTTGCTCAGGTCATGGGTCAGCCCCTGCCGGTAGAGCCCCACCCGGAAGCAGCCGCACATCACCAGCCAGCGGTGCTTGGAAATCGTTTTCAAATGCTGCCAAGGCTTCACAACAAACACCCCCCCGCGATAGATACAAGATACGAGATAGAAGATAGAAGATATTTGAGGAGACTGTCAAAAAACCATGTCAATGCGAGCCAGTGCGCTTTACTGGCGTGGCAATCCGTTCTCCAAAATGTTCTGTTTTTATCTAACTTCTCAGGGAAATCGGGCCTTTTTTAAGGAAACAGATTCCCACGGTCGCTTCGCTCCCCCGGAATGACATACACTTTTTTGACACGCTGATTTGAGATGCCTTATCTTCCATTATCCATATCTTGTATCTCGTATCTCGTATCTTCTATCTCGTATCTCAGTATCAGCCTTCCTCCACCACGATTTCCGACACCTTCAATCCCGGATTGCGGCGGCAGGTAAAGTCAATGGCCCAGAAGCTGGAAAACACCAGCAGGCTGCGGCCCCGGTAGTCCTCCAGAAGCTCCGCGTCAGAGCCCAGATTCAGGTCGGTGAGGTCGCCCGGGTATTCGTCAATCAGGCGGATTTCCTCATAGGGCAGCGTTTCCATGCGCAGATCCACGCCGTACTCGTTTTTCATCCGGTACTCGAACACGTCGAACTGCAGCGTGCCCACCACGCCCACGATGACCTCCTCCATGCCGGAGTTCGGCACCTTGAAAATCTGAATGGCGCCCTCCTGGGCGATCTGCTCCGTGCCCTTGACGAACTGCTTGCGCTTCATGGAGTCCTTCGCCGACACCCGGCAGAAATGCTCCGGAGCGAAGGTGGGAATGCCGGAATAGCGGAATTTCTTTCCCGGAACGGTGACGGTGTCACCGATGGAGAAGATGCCCGGGTCAAAAACGCCGATGACGTCGCCTGCGTAGGCCTCCTCCACGATTTCCCGTTCGGCTGCCATCAGCTGCTGAGGCTGGGAAAGACGCATCTTCTTATTGCCCTGGACATGGAAGTACTCGGCATCCCTCTGGAATTTGCCGGAGCAGATGCGCATGAAAGCCAGGCGGTCCCGGTGGGCCTTGTTCATGTTGGCCTGGATTTTGAAAACAAAGGCGGAAAAATCCGGGCTGAAGGGGTCGATGACCCCACAGTTGGCGGTGCGGGCCAGGGGCGGCGGCGTCAGCTTCAAAAACGCCTCCAAAAACGGCTCGATGCCGAAGTTGGTCAGAGCGGAGCCGAAGAACACCGGGCTGAGCTGTCCTTCCCGGACGGCCTGGATGTCCATCTCACGGCCGGCGGACAATAGCTCTACGTCGTCGATGAGCTGGCGGTGCTTTTCTTCCGAGCCCAGCAGCTCTGCCACCTGGGGATCGTACAGGTC
>CAMAKJ010000028.1 GCA_945836055.1 uncultured Clostridia bacterium
GTGCAAAAATTCCTATTTGTTGGACAGCTGAGTAAAACCGATAAGCACTTAAAATTATATCAGGTGTTCACACGTTCGTCAAGCTTCGGCAAAACTGCCCTTCTTGTATTTTTATATGCTGTATATGCATTTTATTCATTTTGTACCTGTTGGATTATTGGAAAGAAAACTCTCATATTCGTATATTCAAAAATTTATTTCATCATTTATTGCATTTTCATTATAGATTCCCGAATATTTCCTGTAACCTTGTGCTTTTTCCTAATTGACGCTGAATATTATACGGTGTATAATTCTCCCCATAAATCACCTCCCGTTTTCAGGAGGCAGGAAAATGAAAAGGAGAGTTTCCATTATGAAAAAGGTATTGTCTGCTGTGCTGACCATTGTGATGGTCATGACGCTGTTTGCCGGCTGCGGCAAGAGCGACACCCCGGCCACCACAGCCCCCGCCACTGAGTCCCCTGCAACCGAGGCTCCCGCAGCCACCGAAGCTGCCACTGAGACCGCCGCTGCTGAGACTGCCGCTGAGCTGAAGACCGTGGAACCCGGCAAGCTGATTATGTCCACCAACGCCACTTTCCCTCCCTATGAGATGATTGCCGACGACGGCAGCTTCGAGGGCATCGACGTGGAGATCGCCGGCGCCATCGCCGCGAAGCTGGGCCTGGAGCTGGTAGTGGACGACATGGACTTCTCCGCCGCGCTACTGGCTGTGCAGCAGGGGAAATCCGACATCGTCATGGCGGGTGTTTCCGTCACCGAGGACCGGCTGCTGGTCATGAACTTCTCCGACAGCTACGCCACCGGCGTCCAGACCGTCATCGTCAAGGAAGGCTCCGACGTGACCATGGATAACCTGGGCGAGAAGATGATCGGCTGCCAGAAGGGCACCACCGGCTACATCTACGCTTCTGATTCTCCCGAGAACGGCGGCTATGGCGAAGACCACGTCACCGCCTTCGACAACGGCGCTTCCGCCGTGCAGGCTCTGCTGAACGGCCAGGTTGACTGTGTCATCATCGACGACGCCCCCGCCCAGGAGTTTGTTTCCGCCAACCCCGGCCTGACCACGCTGGAGGGTGCCTGGGTGGAAGAGCAGTACGCCATCGGCCTGAACAAGGACAACGCGGGCCTCCTGGATGCCGTGAACCAGGCGCTGGCCGAGCTGACCGCTGACGGCACCATTCAGAGCATCATCGACAAGTACATTTCCGCTAAGTAAGGATTTGCGGCCAGCCAAGGGCGGTTCAGCCGCCCTTGGCCTCGTTTTCGCTGTGCCCGGAAAACTGTCTTCCCCGGTGGGAAGCCGGTTTTCTGTGCATAACACATTTCAGTAACAGGAAGGTGAGTCCGTGGAACTTTACGAACTTTGGAAACCCCTCATGCGGGAGGGCAGCGCGTCCTTCTGGCAGGAATTCTATGTCAAATTTTACCAGGCCTTCCTGGAGGGCAGCCGGTGGAAGCAGTACCTCAACGGCGTAGGCACAACCCTGCTGGTCACGGCCATGGCGCTGGCGCTGGGCGTCGTCCTGGGCATTCTGGTGGCCGTAATTCGCACCGCCCACGACCAGCAGCGCACCGGTCGCAAAAATCCCGTTCTCGGTCTGGTGAACGGTGTCTGCAAGGTCTATGTCACCGTCATCCGGGGCACGCCCATGATGGTGCAGCTGCTGATTATGGGCTTCGTCATTTTCTCCTCCTCCCGGAATTACACCATGGTGGGCGCCCTGACCCTGGGCATCAACTCCGGCGCCTACGTCTCCGAGATCATCCGGGGCGGCCTCATGTCCCTGGATCCCGGGCAGGCAGAAGCCGGACGGAGTCTGGGCCTTGGCTATGTGGACACCATGCGCTTCATCGTCATCCCCCAGGCCTTCAAGGCCATTCTCCCCGCTCTGGGCAACGAGTTCATCATTCTGCTGAAGGATACCTCCCTGATTACCGTCATCGGCGGCAAGGAGATGGTATACGCCG
Source organism: uncultured Clostridia bacterium (assembly GCA_945836055.1). Classification (GTDB taxonomy): domain Bacteria; phylum Bacillota; class Clostridia; order Oscillospirales; family Oscillospiraceae; genus Faecousia. Next base: position 1,978 of record CAMAKJ010000028.1, read on the forward strand.
CCCAGGCCATCTACGGCAGAACCTATGAGCAGATGTTCCCCCTCATCGGCATCGCCTGTATTTACCTGCTGCTGGTCATGATCTTCAGCTGGCTGCAGAGCTTACTGGAAAGGAGGCTGCGTCAAAGTGATCGACGTTAAGCATTTAAGCAAATCCTTCGGCGACCATCAGGTGCTGAAGGATATCTCCGAGCATGTGTATCCCGGGGACAAAATGGTCATCATCGGCCCCTCCGGCTCCGGAAAATCCACCTTTCTGCGCAGCCTGAACCTGCTGGAGGAGCCCACCGCCGGAACCATCACCTTTGACGGTGAGGTCATCACCGATCCTAAGGTGGACATCGACCGGGTCCGCCGTAAGATGGGCATGGTGTTCCAGCATTTTAACCTCTTCCCCAACATGACCATCCGGAAGAACATTACCCTGGCTCCCGTACGCACCGGTCTGATGACCCAGGCGGAAGCGGATGACAAGGCCGCCCAGCTTCTGAGCCGGGTAGGTCTGGTGGAGAAGGCCGACGCCTACCCCAACCAGCTTTCCGGCGGACAGAAGCAGCGTATCGCCATTGTCCGGGCGCTGGCCATGAATCCCAAGGTCATGCTCTTCGACGAGCCCACCTCCGCCCTGGACCCGGAAATGGTGGGCGAGGTTCTCGCCGTTATGAAGGAGCTGGCAGACGATGGAATGACCATGGTGGTGGTCACCCACGAAATGGGCTTCGCCCGGGAGGTTGGCAACCGGGTCCTCTTTATGGACGAGGGCAAAATCCTGGAGGAAGGCTCCCCTGCCCAGATTTTCGGCAATCCCCAGAACCCCAGACTGCAGGACTTCCTGTCCAAGGTTTTGTAATCTCACACGCAGCGCCTCCCAGCCCTATTGGCCGGGAGGCGTTTTTTCTGTCGTTGCCGCCATGGCGGTTTTTCAAATAGGTCTTGACAAAACTGTATTTACTGTGTATACTGCTCATATACAGTTAGTACAGATTGGAGGGACAAAATGAACGTCCTGATCGACAACAAAAGCACACTTCCCATCTATGACCAGATTTTTTCCCAGATCAAAGCCCAGATCATCAGCGGCGAGCTTCAGGAAAACGAGGCCCTGCCCTCCATCCGGAATCTGGCGAAGGATCTGCACATCAGCGTGGTCACCACCAAGCGGGCCTACGACGAGCTGGAAAAAGAGGGCTTTCTCTACACCATCGCCGCCAAGGGCTGCTTTGTAGCGCCGAAAAATGTGGAGCTTTTACGGGAGGAAACCCTGAAAACCATGGAGCAGCACATCGACCAGCTTGTCCGCCTGGCCAAATCCGTTGGAATGGCCCCGGATGAAGTTCTGGACATGGTCAAATTCGCTATGGAGGAATAAACATGAACGCATTGGAAATTCGGGATTTAACCAAGCATTACGGCGATTTTTCCCTGGACCACCTGAATCTGACCCTGCCCCAGGGCTGCATCATGGGTCTGGTGGGGGAAAACGGCGCGGGAAAAAGCACCACCATCAAGCTGATTCTGAACGTGATCTCCCGGGACGGCGGCACCGTCACCCTGCTGGGCAAGGACAACCGTGAGGAGCTGAAGCTGACCAAGCAGGACATCGGCGTAGTGCTGGACGAGGTGGGCATCTCCGCCTGTCTCACCGCCCGGCAGCTGGGCAAAATCATGAAGGACATCTACCGGAATTGGGATCAGGCCGCCTTTGATGGGTTCCTGACCCGCCTGGCGGTACCCAGGGACAAGAAGTTCAAGGAGTTCTCCCGGGGTATGAAGATGAAGCTGGGCATTGCCGCAGCCCTTTCCCACCACGCAAAGCTGCTGATTCTGGACGAGGCCACCAGCGGCCTTGACCCGGTGGTGCGGGACGAAGTCATGGACATTTTCAGCGAGTTCACCCGGGATGAAAACCATTCCATTCTGATTTCCTCCCACATCGTCAGCGATCTTGAGAAAATCTGCGACTACATCGCGTTCCTGCACAAGGGCAAGCTTCTGCTGTGCGAGGAAAAGGATCGGATGAAGGAGGAATACGGCGTGCTCCACTGCACGACGCAGGAGGCTGATGCCATCCCCGCTGACGCGGTCATCGGCCGGAAAGTCTCCGCCTACGGCTGTGAGCTGCTGGTGAAACGGGACCGGGTGCCCGGAAATCCCAGCTTCAGCCCCGTGGACATCGAGCAGCTGTTTATCATCATGGCTAAGGAGGAAAACTGAAATGAAGGGTCTGCTTCGGAAGGATTTTTACCTGCTGTGGAATTACTGCAGATTGTTTATCATCCTCGTTCTGGGGTTTCTTGTTTTATCCGCCTTCGCCGGCAGCGGAGATAACGCGTTTCTCGTCTACTATCCCTGCATTCTGGGAAGCGCCATGTCCATCAACCTGCTGGCCTATGACGAGGCGGAGCACTGGTGCGCCTACTGCGACACTCTGCCCGTGACCCGGCGTCAATTCGTCACCGGAAAGTACCTCATGAGTCTGATCTGCGCCGGTATCGTATTCCTGCTGTCCGCCGCTGCTTCTGCCTTTCGGCTCAGCCTGAACGGCGGGTTCGATGGAGCCGACTTTGTGGATCAGCTCGCCGTGCTGGCAACCATCAGCCCCCTGCCTGCTGCGCTGTGTCTGCCGCTGATGTTCAAATACGGCACCCAGAAGGGGCGTATTGCCTTCTTCGTGGTGATCGGCGTATTCTGCGCCTCCACCGTGTTTCTGGATGTGCCGGAGCTGACCGGTGTTTCCCTTCCCATGATTTTGCTGCCGCTGATGTCCCTGGCGATCTTCGCCGCCTCCTGGCTGCTGTCCGTCCGCTTCTATCAGAAACGGGAGATCTGATTCCATATTGCCAAAAAACGAAATCCCGAATCGTAGGGGGCGATGCCCACATCGCCCCGCGGTCACCTTTTTGGCATGCTGAAAAACCCGGACGGCAAAACCGTCCGGGTTTTCTGTGTTCTGTTACCGCTTCAGCGCCTTGCGCAGCACGGGGACGATCAGCAGGGCGATGCCCCCGCCGATGAGGGCGGTCACCAGCTGGGGCCAGCTGAAGGTGGCGGGCAGCGCCTTGAGCATGGGCTCCTTCAGGGTTCCCGCCGCCAGCAGCGAGGATGCCATAACGCCGCAGATGATTTTCACCACGATGATATACAGCGCCGCAAACTTGGCCAGAGCCGCCACCAGCCAGGCGGCGATCTGCCGGCCCAGCTCCTTGCTGCTTTCGCCGGCGATCAGCCGCAGCAGCACCACAAACACGGTGTTGCCCACCATGATGGCGGGGACCGTGAGAATCTGGGGAGCGATGCCCAGCAGGAAGGCCAGCACCGGGGAAATCACCGCCACAGTAATGCCGCTGCCCAGGCCGGCAACCAAAACGGTGATGGCCAGCACGGCGTTGACGCAGGAGCCGGTGACGAACTGGCCGAAGCCCTTGGTCAGCGCCTGCAGAGCGACAAGAAGCGCCAGCATAATGGCGGTTTCCGTAATCCAACGTACCTTTTTGTTCATACTACTACCTCATTTCTGTTATTCCTTGGAGATAACGCCGGAGTAAGCGGTTTTGACGCTGACCCCCACCAGACTCCCGATCTTCCCCGACAGGGCGGCAATGGTGTTCTGGGGCGCGTCCAGGGCGACGGCAATGACGCTGACGCCCCGCTTGCGATAGGGAATTCCCATACGTCCGATGATAAATTCCGCGTATTCGTGGAGCAGGGCGTTGAGTTTTTCCACCATTTCTCCGTCCTCCACAATAATGCTCATTACTGCAAGTCTTGTTTCCACAGGTCTTCCCCCCAATAAAAATTGCCGTGACCCTGACGGCACGGCAACAGCAATACACCCCGGAATCCCTTCCGCGGTAAAAACCATATTCGCACCTTTCAGGCAGCCGCCATCGGCTTACTGTCAGGATCGTTGTCCATAGAATAACACGGAAACGCCTCTTTGTCCAGCCCGCGGGCGGAGAATTTCCCAGGGCTTTTTTGGCAGATTCCCGCAAAACTCAATTCTTTCCCGCCTGTCTCGCCGCCCGGCGTTCCAGCTTGGGGCGGAAATGCCGCTCAAGACTTGGCACCATAAGTAGGCAGACCAGCGCGGCGGTAAAGCCGCCGTTGTACAGGCACATGCCGCCGTGGAGCACCGGCACCGTGGTGACCATGCAGAAATGGGCCATGGCGGCAACCGTGCCGTAGAACCAGCCGTACTTGTCGGCGATAGGGCTCAGGCCGTTGGCATAGCACAGCCCGACGATGATGGACTGGGAGCTGAGGTACTGGGTAAACGCGCCGCCGGTCAGAGGCGAAAGCAGCCGGAACAGCCAGGACGCCGCCGCGTAGCCCAGCATAATCGGCCAGATATTGCCCGGATGGGAGCCGGAATTGCAGGTTGCCAGCATACAGAAGATGACGCCGAAGGTCACGCCGTTCAGCTCTGCGCCGATAAGGTTGTAGTACCCCAGTATGAACAGGCCATACATGCCCACGTTCATGAGCATGGCGGCATTGTCATAGGCGGCGGCAAAATCCACGATCTGATCCGGGTCAATGAGCAGCCGCCAGTAGTCTTTGGGCCGGCAGCCCATGGCAAAGGCCACGATCACGCAGGCGGAAAAAAGCAGGATGCAGAAGGTGTTGACGATGACAGAAGACGCCACCGACAGGTCGGAAACGGCCTCCGGCACCGGCACGCCCATAGCTCTGTACAGCACCCCCTGAAGCAGGAACGCGGTCATGCCCACGGGCAGGGCGGCGGAATACAGGTCGAAGCCCTTGTGGACTCTGGGGGAGTTTTCCAGCCCCGCCGGGAGGAAAAAGCCCACGAACACTCCCACGGCGATGGCAAGCACCACCCCCATGGGCGAAAAGCCCACAACCTCGGCGTTGGGATAGCGCACCAGCAGCTCGGAAATAAAGGGCGCGACGCCGGTGGAGAAGAGCATGGCATTGGAGTGATCGCCGACAGGCACCTTCCGCACCAGGCAGAACAGCACCACACCGAACATGGTCGGCCACATATTGAGGATATGGATACCCCAGGAGCCGAAGCCCGTGGTGAGAATGGTCACCAGCACTGCCGCGTGGTTGGCCTTTTTCCCGGGGATGCAGTAGACGGCGGTACACACCAGCCCCACCAGCGCCATATTTAGGAAAGTAGCGGCGTAGCCGCCGAGGGAGAAGAAATTGGTGGAAGCCTTTGTAGGAGCGCCCAAGATTTTCCACAGCCCGGTCAGCATCTGCCCCCGGTCGGGCATACAGAAGGCCGCAGCCAGGAAGCTCAGGCTGAAGCAGAGGAAAAAGCCTTTCAAAAAAACATTTTCGGGAAGCGAGTTCCATTTTTTCACGGTGGTTCCCTCTTTCTTCTCTGGATATGCCTATTAAACCACACTTTTTCTCCAATGTCCAGTATGAGAAAGAAATTATCCTGCGGCCAGTGGCCGCTGACAATGCGTGCTCGGGTGGTCTATATTCGTTACGCCATTGGGTACTGCTCGGATCGTTACGGAGCGCCAAAGGCTTCCCCTCTGGGGAAGCTGGCAAAAATCTGTGATTTTTGACTGATGAGGGGCGGTACTGCGCTCAGAAAACCGGAACGCTGCAGCGAATTCGTACCCGCCCCCCCTCATCCGTCTCGCCTGACGGCGAGCGGCACTATATTTACCCCTTTTGCCTACAGCTTATGAAACACCGGCCGGCGGTTCTCAAAGGTGCAGACATACCCAAAGATGTCCTTCAGAATTTCACAGGCGCGGTCTGAATACTGCCCCACCCGGTCACAACGGTGGGCATCGGAGCCGACGGTGACGATTTCTCCGCCCAGCTCCCGGAACCGCCGGAAAATGTCGGCGGAGGGGAGAAAGTCGCCGCAGCGGTCAACGCCGCTGGTGTTCATTTCCAGACCCTTGCCCTTTTTGACCAGCAGCCGCAGAATTTCGTCGATGATCTCCCGGTGGGCGTCATAGGATACCGGCCGGTGGGTCGGATGGCAGGGGGGCTTGCTGATGTAGGTCAGGTGCGCCAGCACGTCAAAGTCTCCGTGGGCCTGAACGCAGGCCAGGGTTTCCTCCAGATACCGCCGCTCCGCCTGAAGGACGGTTTTCCCCTGCCAGAATTCCTCGAAATACACGTCCAGCCCGTCCACAAAATGGATGGAGCCCAGGACAAAATCAAAGGGGCGGCGCTGCAGATCCTTCTGAAACTGCGCCTGATTGTCCCTGGCCAGTCCGAATTCCACACCCCGGCGGATGGTCAGCCCTGGAAGGGACAGAGCGTCGTACTCCGCGTTGTAGTCCTCTGTCCGGAAGGTCAGATCCCCCATTCGGCCCAGAGGGTCATAATCCAGGTGGTCGGTAAAGCAGATTTCCCGCAGACCGGCGGCCTTCGCGGCCTTTGCCAGATCGATACCCCTGTCGTGTCCGTCAAAGGACACCCGGGAATGGATGTGAAAATCGTACATCTCTATCTCTCCTCCCAAAACAGGCGGAACGCCGTTGGCAGCGCCGCCTGGGCTTCAATCTCCTGCTCCGAAAGCCAGCGGTAGCTGCCTGCGGTTTCCGAAACCTCCAAGTAGATGCCCTTCATATTCCACTGAATATGGGTAAAAATGTGCTTCCGCTCCACCTCCCGGAGAATCTCCCTGGGGCGCAGACCCATGCGCTCTGCCTGAGAAAGCGCCTGGGCGGTGGTTAAGTGCCCCGGCACGTTGGGAAACTGCCAAAGCCCCGCCAGAAGCCCTTTTTCCGGGCGCTTTTCCAGAGCGTAGCGCCCGTCGCAGCGGAAAATGAAAACCGTCCGGTCCTCCTGCCGGCGCTCTTTTTTGGGAGACTTCACCGGCAGTGCCTCCGCCGTCCCATTCCGGAAGCCCAGACAGATTGCCCGGCAGGGACAGTGTTCACACTCCGGTTTCCGGTTGGGGCCGCAGAGGGTTGCCCCCAGCTCCATCAGCGCCTGGGTGAATTCCCCCGCCTCCTTCGGATAGACGGCGGCAAGGGAGGCCCGCGTCCGGGCTTTGACGGCGGGCAGATCGATGGGAGAGGGGTCGTCCGTCAGACGGGCGAAGACCCGCAGCACATTGCCGTCCACCGCCGGAGTGGGCTGATCAAAGGCGATGGAACAGATGGCGCCGGCCGTGTACTCCCCAATCCCGGGCAGCGCCAATACGTCGCTGTACGCCCGGGGAAACTCGCCGTCGTACCGCTCCACAATGACCTGAGCGGCCTTTTTGAGGTTCCGTACCCGGCTGTAGTAGCCGAGGCCCTCCCAGAGCTTGTGCAGGGTGTCGTCGTCGCAGGCGGCCAGCGCCTGCACCGTGGGTAGGGCGGCCAGGAATCGGGCGTAGTATCCCTTGACGGCTTCCACCCGGGTCTGCTGCAGCATGATTTCCGACAGCCAGATGGGGTAAGGCTCTTTGGTCTGCCGCCAGGGCAGCTCCCGGCGGTGTTCCCGGTACCAGGGCAGCAGCAGCGCAGGAAGCGCCGACAAATCCCGATTTTCCATACTCCGCGCCTCCTTTTCGGGCTATTTTACAACACGGCGGCGCATACTGTCAAGGCAGCTGGGCGGGAATCAGAAAAAAACGGGAAAAACGAAAAAAGTTCTTGCATTTTATTGCGGGATGTGCTATGATACTCAGGCACTTGAGGAAAGTGCTCATGCGCCAGTAGCTCAGTTGGATAGAGTGACTGACTACGAATCAGTAGGTCGGGGGTTCGAGTCCCTTCTGGCGTACCAAAAACGGGTTATCCCACTTGGGATGACCCGTTTTTGATTAACCCGGCGGACATTCTGCAATGGGCCGATGTGGGCATCGGCCCCTGCGGCCACTTTTAATGAAACAGTCCGGGGGAAGTCCCTTCCGGCGCAAAAAACTGTGGACAGGAGCGCGGTTATGGAGCAGCGTGTGAGAATCAGCGACATCGCGGAGGAACTGGGGCTGAGTACCGCTACTGTGTCCAATGTAATCCATGGGAAAACCCGGAAAATTTCGGATGAAACGGTGCAGCGGGTGCAGTTCGCGCTGGAGCAGCGGCAGTATATTCCCAGTATGGCGGGAATTCTTCTGGCGCAGAACTCCTCGAAGATCATCGGCGTGTTCGTCAACGACCACGAAAAGTATGAGGGGCACACCCTGGAGGATGCTTTCCTGTCCGCAGCCCTCAACGCCTTGTCGGATCAGATCGAAGCGTGCGGGCAGTTTATGATGGTGAAGAAGGCCAGGAATCCCCAGGAGATTCTGAAGTTTGCCTCCATGTGGAATATGGATGGTCTGGTGGTGATCGGCTTCTGCCAGCAGGACTACATGTACCTGAGAAACCACATGCGGATCCCCTTTGTGGTGTATGACGGATTCTGTGAGAACCCGGAGCGTATTGTGAATCTCACTATCGATAATTTTGACGGCGGACGCCAGGTGGGGGAGCTGTTCCGGAGAACCGGACACCGGCGGGCACTTTGCGTTTCCGACAACGAGACCGGCGTGGATCAGGAGCGAATGGATGGGTTCCGAGAGGGCTTCGGGTCTGCCGAAATCATGGTTGTTCCCATGGAAAGGCAGGCGCGGCGGGCATTTTACCGCCGGGAGATCCGGCGGTTCCGTGAGGTGACGGCGGTATTTGCGGTTTCCGACCTGTACGCCGCAGACCTGATGGGATTTCTGATGGAAAACGGCTTTGCGGTTCCCGGAGACATTTCCGTCGCCGGATTCGACGATACGCCTCTGTGCGAACTGGTGTATCCGGCTCTGACCAGCGTGCGGCAGGACTGCGCCCTGCGGGCAAAGCTGGCTATGGAGAAGCTCCGGGAGCTGAAGGCAGGCAGGGATGTGGAACCGACGGTGCTGCTGCCTGTGACGCTGATTCTGCGGGACAGTACGAGAAATGAATAACCGGCATTCCGGTACGGCTTTGTGGATTGCGCACAAAACCGTACCGGTATTTTTGTGATAGGTTATGCGTTTAACCTTTGCAAATTGGGACTTCGAAGGATAGAATGTCTACGAAACAATCCTGCGGAGGTGCGATTATGAAACAGAAATCCTCTTTTTTCCTGTCTGTATGCAGCCTGGCGATTCCCGTAGCGCTGCAGGCCATGCTCCAGGCGTCCTTCAGCATTGTGGATCAGATTATGATCGGGCAGCTGGGCAGCGTCAGCGTCGCCGGCGTGGGCTTGGCGGGGAAGTTTGCTTCCGTGTTTTCCGTGATGGCTTCCGCCGTCGCCACGGTGGCGGGAATTATGATCTCCCAATACCTGGGGCAGAGGAACGAGGGAGAGGTCAGAAGAAGCTTCCGGGTGAATCTGCTGGCGGCCCTCGCGGCTGCGGCTGTGTTTACCGGAGTGTGCCTGCTGATTCCCCACCGGATTATGGGGCTTTACACCACCGACGCGAAAACCCGGCAGGCGGCGGCCGCGTATCTTATGGTCATCGCGGGGACGTTTTTTCCCATGGCAGGGGCGGTGATGATTTCCACACTGCTGCGGTGTCTGGAAAAGGCCAGGCTGCCCCTGTATGCCAGCATTGCCTCCGCCGTGCTGAACACCGTGCTGAATTACATTCTCATCTTCGGAAAATGGGGCTTTCCTGCCATGGGGGCGCAGGGCGCGGCGGTCGCGACCGTAATTGCCCAGTGGGTGAATTTCCTGCTGATGGCGCTGATGATGCCGCGTGGAAACAGGCGGACGGGACAGAACAGGACCGGACGGTTCAACTGGAGCCAGTACGGCGCCATGCTGCTGCCGATTCTGGTGTGCGAGGCGGCATGGAGCCTTGGCGAAAACGTCTACGCCGGGATTTACGGGCGCATGGGAACCCAGGCGGCTGCGGCCATGACCCTGATAAACCCAGTTCAGGGGCTTTTGATCGGAGCGCTGTGCGGCCTTTCTCAGGCTGCCGGCGTCATCATCGGAAAGAAGCTGGGGAACCGGGAATACGACGAAGCGTACCGCTCGTCCAAAAAGCTGATGCTGTACGGTGCGGTGGGCGCCGGGGTGCTGTCCGCTGCGGTGATTCTCACACGGGGGTACTATGTGGAAATCTACCGGGTTGAGGACGCGGTGAAGATTCTCACCGGACAGATTCTGCTTGCCTACGCCATCATTGCGCCCTTTAAGGTGCTGAACATGATCCTGGGCGGCGGTATCATCCGAAGCGGCGGAAAAACGAAGTACATCATGGTGATTGACCTGATCGGAACCTGGGGCTTCGGCGTTCCCCTGGGTCTGCTGTCTGCGTTCGTCCTGAAGCTGCCGATTCCGTGGGTGTATTTCCTCCTGTCCCTTGAGGAGTGCGTCCGGTTCGGCATCTCCGTGGCGGTGTTCCGCAGAAGAAAATGGATGAACAGCCTGGGCGCGGCAGAGCAGCAGACGTGAATGGGCGAAGGGGTTCCCTCCCCCGCCGCGATACTTCAGCCGGCGCCGGGACACTCCGGTATCCGCTGCCCGCAGGCGAACATTTTCCGGCACAGGGTCAGCTGGATTTCCAGCTGGGAAGAGAGAATTTCCTCCACATCCGGGTCGGTATCGCAGCCTAACCGGGCGTACAGCCGCTCCCGGGCGGCGTCGATCCGGCTGTAAGCCCGGTCGCATTCGCTGCCCGGCGCGAACGCGTTCTCCACCCAGGGAAGCGCGTAACCTTCCTCCAATTCCCCAAGAAGAGAGTAATAGACGGTTTCAAAGGTGTCCATAATATCACCTCACACAGTATGTATACAAAAGATACAATGTATTTCTGGTGTTGTCAAGCAGCAAGGTATACCATGTATACATGAGGTGATGGCAATGATGAAGAAACAGGAATCCGTAACGTTTCGTACGGACGCAGAGGTAAAGAACGTACTTCTTCAAATAGCGGCGGAAAAGAAATGGAGCCTGTCTCAGCTTTCCGAGGAGATCATCCGGCAGTGGCTGGAGGAGAAGTACCCGGAGCTGATGAAGAAGGACACATAAGTCCGGAAATGGGGAAGCACCGGCCTGCACCGGTGCTTTTTGTCATTCCACAAAGCCTCCCCCGGGGAGGCAAATCAATCGTTGAAGCAATAACGGCGGGATTCCGGCGTTTCCGCTATTGATTCGCGTCAAAAGGAAATATGTTTATCGGGATAGCTCAGCAAAGCGGTGAATTACAGCGCCCAAGGCTTCCCCTTGGGGGGAAGCTGGCAAAAATCTTTGATTTTTGACTGATGAGGTGTGCAGTACCCGTGTATCAAAAGGAAAACGTTTCGGCGAATTGGGGCAGGGTAACGCCGCTGTCGCGGCGACACCTCATCC
>CAMAKJ010000029.1 GCA_945836055.1 uncultured Clostridia bacterium
TCTGGCTGTGAGACGTGAATGAAGCTGTGGAGTGCTACTTATCTTACCTTCACTTTTTCATTCAACGAGGTTATACAAAGAAAGGAGTTGACCTCTCGTGGTATTTTACAGCACAAAAAGCAATGAGAAAGTATTCCACCTTCCTCACTGCAAAATCGCCCGTCGTATTCGCAAAGAGTACAAAAAGCAGTTTGCCACCCCGGAGGAAGCCCGTTTGGCCGGTTACCGTATGTGTAACTGCTGCTCCCTCGTTGGCATGAGGCTCCGAAAAGAGCAGAATGCCGTCAATCATTTCTGCCAGGAAAATGGCATATCCTGCTGGTTGGAAGATGGCCAGCTCCATGTACATACCCCCAGAAGCAAGTGGCGGATCATCATCAACGGGAAGGCGAACAAGCTCTTCCTCTATCACAAGAATACATATCAGAAATACGAAAAAATCCCCAGTATTGTCTCCGGCTATCACTCCCAGGCTACTCGCACCAAGACAATTATTGGGTAGCTGAAATTCAAGAAATACTCCGTGGAATGCCAAAATAATTATCTTCTCCGATGCTGCATATCAACATAAGGAGGATTCCCAATGTCAAAGTTCGATTACAAAAAAGTGGAAGCAGATCTGCATGATTCTGGCGCACGCCATCCGGATGAGATATATTCGTACAAGTCCGAAAAAGCAATTCGAGGCTATATGAAGGAAAACGATTTGAACCCGGACAAGTATTACAAGCCGGACGGAAAAAGCAGCCGCTCAAAATCTGGCTCCGGTTCTGGCAGCGGTACTGAAGGATGCTATCTTACATCGGCCTGCGTGACAGCCAGAGGACTGTCGGATCAATGTGAGGAGCTTCAGACTTTGCGCTCTTTCCGGGATGGGTACCTGTCTGAGCAGCCGGGAGGCCCAGCAGAAATCGAGCAGTATTATGCAACGGCTCCGAAAATCGTGGAAGCTATCAACCAGCTGCCTGACGCAATGGAGATCTGGAATCGCATCTACGAAGAACTGGTGAAGCCCTGCGTCCGGATGATACACGAAAACCGGAATGTGCAGGCATATCAGCTCTACAAATCCTATGCGGTTCAATTAGCGCACTCCTATTTAACGACTGGTGGCTGAGAGAGGATTTGCTGTAGTCAAGGGCCATCAATGAATTTGGGTGCCATGTCAGGAGGTTCTTGAGATGCGTCAGGGCTGCATCATTAACATCAGCTCCGTCTCCGGCCTTATGGGCAATGCGGGCCAGTGTAACTACGCCGCATCCAAGGCCGGTGTCATCGGTCTGACCAAATCCGTCGCCAGAGAACTTGCCGCAAGGGGTATCCGCTGCAATGCCATTGCCCCCGGCTTTATTCGCACGGATATGACAGGAAATCAGGATGGTAACCCGCTGCTTTCCATGATTCCGCTGGGGAGAATGGGAGAGGCAGAGGAAGTGGCGCAGGCGGCCGCCTATCTTGCCACGGCAAGCTATGTCACCGGCGTTGTCCTCCGTGTAGACGGCGGCATCGCCATGTAGGGAGAAACGTTATGCATGAATTCAGACGCGTGGTCGTAACCGGTCTGGGCATCGTCAGCCCCTTGGGCTGCGATATGGATACAGCCTGGAGGAATCTGATTTCCGGCTTCAACGGCATCGGCCCCATCACCTATTTTGATACCACAGAGTTCAAAGCGAAGCTGGGCGCCCAGGTTATGGACTTTGACCCCATGAGATACATGGATCGAAGCGAGACTCTGCGCAGCGACCGGTACGCCCAATACGCCATGGGCGCGGCAGTTCAGGCTGTCGGGGAAAGCGGTGTGATCGGCACGGTGCCCCCGGAGCGGATGGCTGTGTACTTTGGCTCCGGTATCGGCGGACTGAATACCGTTTCCACGGAAATCGGCAAGCTGGAAGCCCGGGGTCCTCACAGAGTGAGTCCTCTGTGTGTGCCCATGATGATCGCAAATATGGCTTCAGGAATGATTGCCATTCGCTACAATTGTCAGGGCCCTGCCCTGCCCGCCGTCACCGCCTGCGCTTCCGGCTCCAACGCCATCGGAGAAGCCCTGCGGCTGATCCGACACGGCTATGCAGACGCGGTGATTACCGGCGGAACGGAAGCCTCCATTGTGCCCGTGGGCATTGCAGGCTTCATCAATATGAAAGCCCTGTCCACGGCTCAGGACCCCAACGCCGCATCACTGCCGTTTGACGCCCGCCGGAGCGGCTTTGTTATCGGCGAGGGCGCGGGTGCCCTGGTGCTGGAAGAGTATGAACACGCAAAGCTGCGGGGCGCGAAGATTTACGGCGAGGTCTGCGGCTACGGCTCCACCTGCGATGCCTATCATATTACCGCCCCCCACCCGGAGGCTGAGGGCGGCGCGCGGGCCATGGTACAGGCGCTGAAGGAAGCGGGCTATACCTGTGAGGATCGCGTGTATGTCAATGCCCACGGAACCGGTACCCCCCTGAATGACGCGGGGGAAACTCTTGCCATCAAGAAGGCGCTGGGAGAAGAAGCGGTTTACAAAGCCCTTGTCAGCTCCACCAAGTCCATGACCGGGCATATGCTGGGTGCGGCGGGGGCAGTTGAGGCCATAGTGTGCCTGAAGGTACTGCAAACCGGTGTGGTTCCGCCCACCATCAATCTGCTGGAAAAGGACCCCCAATGCGATCTGAACTATGTACCCAACCAGGCTGTGGAGGCGGACATTGATTTGTGCCTGTCCAACTCCCTGGGCTTTGGCGGACACAATGCCTGCCTTGCCTTCCGAAAGGTGTGAATTATGAAAGAATCCGATATCCGAAAATATGCACAGCTGATGAAGGAACTGGAGCTGACCGGTCTGGAAATCACAGAGGACAACCAGGTAGTTCGCCTGGAGCGAAGCGTCTCCCCTTCTGCCGCAGCGGCGGAGCCGGCTGCCTGCCCCGCTCCCCCGGCTCCCGGGGCGCCGGAAACGGATGTGTGCCACAGCGTGACTTCCCCCATTGTGGGACTGTTCTACGCTGCTCCGGCCGAGAATGCGGAGCCCTACGTTTCCCTTGGTGACCGGGTAAAAAAGGGGCAGACGCTGTGCATTGTGGAAGCCATGAAGCTGATGAATGAAATCACCGCCGACGATGACGGCGTCATTGACAAAATCTGTGCCGCTAACGGTCAGATGGTGGAATATGGAACGGAGCTGTTCCGTATCAGGAGATAGGCCATGACAAGAGACGAGATTATGACGATCCTGCTCCACCGGGAGAATATGCTGTTGCTGGACGACGTGACCGCGGAAAACGGCACTGCCGTGGGACATTACCATGTTCGGGGAAACGAGTTTTCTCCGGGGGCATTTTCCCGGAAATCCCATTGTCCCCGGTGTGATTCTCTGCGAAATTCTTGCCCAGTCCGCATGCGTGCTGATGTAAGACGCAATGGAAGCCGGAAAGCTGCCGGTATACACAGGGCTGAACAATGTGAAATTCCGTTCCCCCGTAAAGCCGGGAGATACCGTCGAAGCCCGCTGCCATATCCGTAGGGCAAAGCCTCCCTTCTATTTCGCGGAGGGCACGGTATCGGTGGATGGCCGGCTCTGCGTCAGCGCTGAGTTTTCCTTTGCCATTACAGGAGTGTAACCTATGTTTTCAAAGATTCTCATTGCCAACCGGGGGGAAATTGCCGTGCGCATTATCCGCGCCTGCAAGGAGATGGGCATTGCCACCGTGGCGGTGTATTCCATGGCGGACAGGGATGCCTTACACACGGCGCTGGCGGATCAGAGCTTCTGCATCGGCGGCCCGGAGGCTGGGGATAGCTACCTGAATGAAAACCAGATAATCAGCGCCGCCCTGCTCGCGGGAGCGCAGGCCATCCACCCCGGCTACGGCTTTCTGTCCGAAAACGCCCATTTTGCCAGAGCCTGCCGCAGGAACGGACTTGTATTCATCGGCCCCGACCCGGACAGTATGGAAAGGCTCAGCGACAAGGCGGTTCTGAAAGGCCTGATAAGGGAAACCGGCCTGACGGTCATCCCAGGCACCAAGGCCCTTTCCTCCATAGCGGAAGCCAGAGAATTCGCGGAAACGATTGGCTATCCCGTCATGCTGAAGGCCTGCGCCGGTGGCGGCGGACGGGGCATCCGGCTGATTCCAGGCGAACAGGATCTGGAAGAATACTGGCATCAGGCCACCGCCGAAGCCCTCAGCGCCTTTGGCGACGGCAGCGTATATCTGGAAAAATATGTGTTCCCCGCCAGGCACGTGGAGCTGCAGATTCTTGCGGATGAATTTGGAAACACGGTTTGCCTGGGAGAACGGGACTGCTCCCTGCAGCAGCGGAATCAGAAGCTGATTGAGGAAACCCCTTCGCCGGCGGTGAGCGCCACGCAGCGGCAGAAGCTGATGGCCCTTGCCGTGGAAGCGGTGAAGCAGCTTCGGTATGTGGGTGCGGGTACGCTGGAATTTCTGCTGGACAAGGATGGAAATTTCTGGTTTATGGAGATGAATGTCCGGCTGCATGTGGAGCATTGCGTCACGGAAATGCTGACAGGCATTGACCTCGTGAAATGGCAGATTCGCATTGCTGCCGGGATTCCGCTGGACTTTACCCAGAGGGATGTCCGTCTTGCCGGGTGTGCCATCGAGTGCCGGATCAATGCCAAAAGCTGCAGCACTGTTCAGATGCTTCATGTGCCCGGCGGCCCAGCCGTCCGGTTTGACACCAGCCTGATGGCGGGACTCCCGGTGACCCCCTACTACGATTCTCTTCTGGGAAAGCTGGTGGTCTTTGCCAAAACCCGGGAGGAAACCCTTCGCAAGCTACGGGCAGCCCTGTGCGAGCTGGTGATTCAGGGGGTAGACACCAACCTGGAGCAGCAGCTATGTATTGTGAATGACGACCGGTTCATCTCCGGTCTGTACGATCTGACATTTATGGGAGGCAGGTAAAGCAAATGGCGTTCATTCAATTTCTGAAGCCCAAAAACGCACTGGAGGAGGGCGGTCGCACGGCGGCGCCCATCCAGCAGGACGCCGGGGAGCCGGAAAAGACCTGTCCGAATTGTCATAAGCCCATTCCCCTGAGCCGCCTGTGGAGCAGTTATCTGGTGTGTCCATGCGGCTATCACTTCCGCATGAACGCCCGTCAGCGGATTACCATGATCGCCGACAAGGGCAGTTTTCTGGAGCTGTTCGCCGGGATTGTGTCGGATAACCCTTTGCAGTTTCCCGGTTACACGGAAAAACTGGAAACCGTACAGAACATCAGCGGTGAAGCAGAGGCGGTTGTCTGCGGTACTGCGGAGATCGGTGGGCGTAAGTGCTGTCTGTTTGTTATGGACCCCGGTTTTATGATGGGCTCCATGGGCAGTGCGGTTGGTGAAAAAATCACCGCTCTGTTTGAATACGCCATGCAAAAGCGTCTGCCGGTGGTGGGGTTTACCGTATCCGGGGGTGCGCGGATGCAGGAAGGACTGCTGTCACTGATGCAGATGGCCAAAACCAGCGCGGCTGTGAAACGGCACAGCGATGCCGGTCTGCTGTACATCGCTGTGTTCACCGACCCAGCCACCGGCGGCGTTACCGCCAGCTTTGCCATGGAAGCCGATATCCTTTTGGCTGAGCCGGGCGCCACCATCGGTTTTGCCGGTGCCCGCGTCATAGAGCAGACAACAAAAAAAGCTTTGCCAAAGGAATTTCAGAAAGCAGAATTTGTGCTGCAGCACGGGTTCGTGGATACGCTTGCACCCAGAAGCACGCAAAAACAGCTTCTGACCCGACTGCTGAACGCCCACTGAGGGAGGAAACAGCGTGAATCAGATACCTTATGCGGTGGTGAAGCTGGCGCGGGACAGCCAGCGTCCCACGGGACTGGATTACATTCAGAATATTTTCGCGGATTTCATCGAACTGCACGGCGACCGCCGCTATGCCGACGACCCTGCCATTGTGGGTGGTCTTGCACGGCTGCAGGACAGGTACGTCACCGTCATCGCCATGGAAAAAGGACACACGGCAAAGCAGCGCAGCTGCCGCAATTTTGGCGCCCCCCATCCGGAGGGCTACCGCAAGGCGCTGCGACTGATGAAGCAGGCGGAGAAATTCGGCAGACCGGTAATCTGCTTTGTGGATACCTCAGGCGCCAGCTGCGGCATCGGTGCGGAGGAACGGGGGCAGGGTCAGGCCATTGCAGAGAATCTCATGGAGCTGTCCACCCTCTGTGTGCCGGTGATTTCCATTCTCATCGGCGAAGGCGGCAGCGGCGGCGCTCTGGCTCTTGCCGTTGCCGACAGGGTGTGGATGCTCAGCAACGCCGTATACTCCGTTATCTCCCCGGAGGGCTGCGCCAGTATTCTGTGGAAGGATTCGAAGAAAGCGGAGGAAGCGGCGGCCTGCCTGAAGCTCACCGCCGGTGACGCCCTGCGCCTGGGGATCATTGAGCGCATTCTGCCGGAAACCGAGCTGGGCGAGAAACCCTTCTATGACCGCATCCGCCGGGCACTGGCAGAGGAGCTGGAAGCGTTGGAAAAAGACCCCGATCTGGTTCCGAAGCGCTACGACCGCTTCCGCCGCATCGGTCAGGTAAAGGAGCGCACATGAGTATTTATCACAGATTCTGCACGGAGGTGCTGGACGATCAGGGAATACTGAAAGACATTTCCCTTCACTATCCCGACAGCTTCAATTTTGCCTATGACGTAGCGGACGCCATCGCCGAGGAAACCCCGGAGAAAACGGCCATCGTCTGGTGCAATGCGGAAAACGAAGAGCATTTTTTCACCTTTGCTGATGTCAAAACCCAGTCCAACCGCATGGCCAACGTCTTCCGCTCTGCGGGGCTGAAACGGGGCGACCGGGTGATGCTGGTGCTGAAGCGGCATTACGAATACTGGTTTGCCGTCATTGCCCTGCACAAGCTGGGCATTACCGTGATTCCGGCTACCCATATGCTGACGGTCGGCGATTACGTTTACCGTATCCGCATGGCGAAGGTGGATGCCATTGTCTGCACACCCTTTGGCGATGTGCCGGAGAAGCTGGGCGCTGCCGTGAAGGAAGCCGGCTGCGACAGCATTCTCTGGAGCGTCCGGAAGCCGGTGCCCGGATTCCGGAATCTGACTGCTGAGGCCGCTGCCGCAGAGGACACGCTGGAACGGTTTCCCACCAAGGTAACCGACCCGATGCTGCTGTACTTCACCTCCGGCACCACCGGTTACCCCAAGGGCGTGATTCACGACTTCTCCTATCCCCTGGCGCACATTGTCACCGCGAAATACTGGCAGCAGGCTCAGGATGGCAGGCTGCATTTTACCGTGGCGGAAACCGGATGGGCCAAGGCCTCCTGGGGCAAGCTCTACGGACAGTGGCTGGTGGGCAGCGGGGTGATGGTCTATGATTTCGACAATTTCGAGCCGAAGCAGCTTTGCAGCATCATCAACCGCTACGGCGTCACATCCTTCTGTGCGCCGCCTACGGTCTACCGGTATCTGGTGCGCAAGGGCATTGCGGATATGCCCAGCCTGAAGCACGCCTCCACCGCCGGGGAAATACTGGCGCCGGACGTGTTTCGGAAGTTCACCCAGCGCACCGGCTTGGAACTGTGCGAGGGCTACGGTCAGACAGAAACCACTCTGCTGATGGCGAACTTCAAAGGAATGCCCGCGGTGGCGGGTTCCATGGGCGCCGTTTCTCCTCTTTACCACATTGAACTGCGGGGAAAGGATGGAAAACCGGTGCCGGTCGGAGAAATCGGGGAGGTGGTCATTCTCCCCCCGGAGAACGGGAAACAGGTGGGCGTCTTTTCCGGGTATCTGGACAATGAGGAGCAGTACCGCCGGGTCTGGCGGGATGGGGTCTACCACACCGGGGATGCCGCCTACCGGGATGAAACAGGTCGCTTCTGGTTCCACGGCCGCTTCGACGACATCATCAAAACCGGCGGTTACCGGGTCGGCCCCTATGAGGTGGAAAATGTGCTGATGGAGCACCCGGCGGTGGTGGAATGCAGCGTTGTCGGCGTACCCGATCCCCTCCGGGGACAAGCCATCAAGGCCTTTGTCGTGGTGGGAAACCGGGAGCCATCTGCGGCGCTTGAAAAGGTCCCAGGCAGCGAATATCGGCATAAAAGAACCGGAAGCGAGCTTCCGGTTCTTCCTTTATTTTTCCGTGCTCCCGCTGACAACCCGGTTGCAGAAAACCGTGACGCGGGTTTCTCCACCCTGTGTGCAGGTATACAGAACAAGATCATATCCGCTGTTCAGGGCCCCGTCGATGTCGGTTGGCTGCAAAATAGCCATTTTGTCCACAGTATAGTCATAGACAATTCCGTCCATGTCGGTAAAACTGGCGCTGTCGCCCAGAACCAGATTCTTTAACAGGCCAAAATGGGTCTTGAAATTGTGGGCCGCGATCACAAGATCATCGGTCCTGCAGGAACCGAACTGGCGGCAAGGCGCTTTTTGCAGCCGATTGTAGTCCCACTCAGACATCACCGGCAGTTCCAGATCCAACGCGGGGATGGAAAGCGTACCCACATAGCCGTAGCCGTCGATCATGACAACCGGCATTTCCGGGTTCAGTGGCTCCGTCTCTTCCGTTTCCTCTGTGGGATCCTCCGTCGAATCAGAACCGTTATCCCGCTGCTCGAGGACGGCGTTTACAGACTGCAGCAGATTCTCGGCATTCTCTCCTGCCTGAACGTCCTCGTGCCAGTTATAAAGGAGCAGGGACAGTGCTGACAGGATCAGCACCGTCCCCACAATCACGAGGAAAATACCCGCCTTTTTAGGCACGGTTTTCCCTCCGTTTTCTGAGAATGACGAACAACCCCACGGCGATAAGCAGGATGCCGAGTCCGCACAGCACGGGGATGGGCCAGTTGAGCTGGCCGGTCTGAATCAGAGAGTCCTCAGTATAGCAGTCCGCGTGGAAAACCCAGTCAACTTCGCCCACACGATTGGCATACGCATTGCCAAGGTCATCCGGAACATCCAGTACAACCTTCAGTTCCACGGACTTGTTCCGTTTCAGCTGTCCAAGATACACGTTTTCGGTCAGCTTCCCGGTCTTATCGGGAGAGGACTGATAGATCACCTTGTCTCCATTGTAGACGGTCATGTTCAGCTGGGACAGGAATTCGTCCATCGTCGCAACGCTTTCATTCTTCTTTCCCTCAGCCTTGGCAGTATCCCGGTTGTATTCGGGCGTATTGTCCTCGGCGTCGTGGGGCTCAGCCCGGAGGTACAGCTTAATGTAGTCGCAGTCCTTGGCGCTGTTTTTAATGGTGACGGTCTCGGTAAGCTCGTCGCCGGGCATCACGTTCTTGAAGCCGTTGAACAGATCGGTGGTGTGGTAATCGGTGCCGGGCCCAAATCCGAAGCCCTTCTTCTTACCCTGGAAGGTCACGCTGGACTCCGCCGCGAAAGCCGTAGCGGAAAGGCCAATAACCAGCAGCATCGACAGAACCAGTGCGGAGAGACGTTTGATCATCTGTTTCATCATGCCGCACCTCCATTAACCGTCACACCGACAAGTTTTGCCGCTTCAGAACCCCAGACATCAATCACAGCCTGATCAGGTTCGGCCTGAACGACTTCGGCAGACACGTCTACAACCAACTGATACCCCACCGGTGCGGAGACTGTCGGTTTACAGCTAACGATGAAATTGTTAGTTGTTCCACCAGCCTCCACAGCGCCCTTGTAATAATAAACGCCTTTAGCAGGAGTCCAATCTGTTGTGTTAATCACGATCGAATACGCGCCAGTAGGAACGGAAGCATCAATGTTGCCAGCCGCATCCTTCCAGTAAACCGTATAGGTTGCGCGGACATAGGCCCTGAAATCACTCTTGTTCGTGACTTTGACGTCCTTCTTTTCCTGCTTATCAAAGTCTTCAGGAATTGTGACATCCGGCACAGCGGCTGTGAAGGTATTCTGGACAGGATCGGTGCTGGTGAACAGGTAGGCGATAGAACCGCCTACCATGCCAAGCACCAGGGTCAGGACGGAAACAAGCAGGACAAACTGCTTATTCCATCTGAGGCGACGATTTCCGTGATTGTTATATTTTCCTTGATACATAAATGCCGCCTCCTTCCTTAGCCTTTCTTAATCGGATCGAAAACATTCGTTTCTGTGCTGCTTGCCGTCAACCACTTGTTGGTCTTAAGTGTATTGGTAAAGGCAAACACGTTTTTACTAGAATCAGCACCAAGCATCAATTCAATCTTATCACTTTGAGCCGTATATCTGCTGGACCAGCCTGTGCGTTCTGTGACGGTATAAGTAGTGCCCACCCTCACCTTTGTAATTGTGATCGATTCACCGGCATGCAGTGTGACAGATAACTTATTCCCATCGCCTTCGATGTCAAAGATGAACACATCATTCGTGTCATAAGCCGTTCCGTTGACAGTCTTTCTGATCGTAAGTTCGGTGTAATTATACTCGAACTTGGCGTAGTAGGTAGTTGCAGTCCAGACTGCATCCTCTCCCTTTACAGGCGTCAGCTTATTGCTAGCATCAACCCATCCGGCGTCCACAGGAGCTGTGCACCTTTCATCGGTAAACCAGCCGACGAAGCGGTAATCATCGGAGGATGCCGCTGCGGTGGAACCTTGGGCTGTGCCGGAGAGAACCTTCAGGGTTTCGGAAGGCTGACTAACAGTACCGCATTCTGTCGGGCCAACAACCTGATAATTGATGGTGACTTCCTTCTCCTTATAGTAGAAGGTGATGACGTTCAGCTTAGCTTCATTACCCTCTTCAATCCTGATGTTCAGTGTCTGAGACTTGGGATCAACGGCATCGTAATCCGTGATTTCGACGGCACTCTCAGAGATCACCTGACCAAACTTACCAGTACCGTTCTTGGGATTGGCAAGCTGATTTCCCGTACCCTGCTCCAGATAGCGGACCTGATAGGGATAACTGTTTCTGTTGTAGTACAGCTTCAGTTCCAGACCGTTGGCGGTCAATTCGCCACTGACAACAGTGCCCGTCACCTTGGAATCATAAGTGAAGCCGGGAATGGTCATGGGATCTGCGGTGTAGGTTGTACCGATATCGCCCACAGCCTGAGAGGAAGCGTATTCCGTCCAGGTGGTGTTGCCCTGAGCATCCTTCGCAAGATTCTCGGTGTAGTGGGTGATCTTGTAGTAGGCGTGGGTGGTATCTTCGGTGTAGTAGAAGATGATCACATTATGCTCGGTATCGGGATTACCGTTTTCATCAACGCTAACTACCAGACGCTTCTGATAAGCATCGGGCATCATGCCGCTGACGGGAACGAAGGTTTCGGTAACAACTGCTTTGCGGTTGTCGGAAACAGTCTTTTCCGTAGCAACAGGCTCACCAGTTTCCTTATTCAGGTACTTCACTGTGTAGGGAACCGCTTCCTTCTGAACATACCAGAAGGTATAGACGTTGGTGTCGTTTTCTTCAGTGGCATTGATGTCCAGGGTCATGGAGTGGCTCTTGGTCACGGGGAAGTAGCCTTCCTGGTACGCAGCATAGAGGTCGGCGCCGCCCTTGGCATCAAAGGTCTTGGTGATACCAGCCAGACCGGACCCGGTGGTGGGGGCTGCGATCTCGGTATCCGTATCCTGAATCTTGTAGTAGATGGTATACTCCTTCAGGACATTGGAACTCCACTTGCCGTATACCTGCAAATTCTTGTTCACAGGCATATTGGCGAAGTCAAAGGCCTTCTCCACGCCGTCCTCCATGTAGAACCAGCCAACGAAGGTGTAGCTGCCGTTGGTGGGGGTCGCCGGAGCGGGGGCCATCATGGAGCCGTGAGATACTGTTACATCAGGATGCGTGCCCAACTTTGTACCGGCATCCAGAGCTTTCTGGTCGAGGTAGAAGGACACGGTGTGGGTAACAGGCACCCACTTGGCGTAAAGCAGGACATTGTCTGCGGGCATGGTATGTTCATTCAGCTTGTATTCCGCGCCGGTGCATTCGGGGTTTAAGTACCAGCCGCCGAATTTGACGGAACCGGGTTCATAGGCGCTGGGAACTTCGGGAACATAACTGCTGTATGTGCTCAGGGGTGCTTTATACTTTACAGACTCGGTTTTAACATCGTTGTACCCATCGTTGAAGGTCAGCGCGTAGCTGTTACGCGTATAATAGAATGCAGCGCCGCTACTGCTTGAACCGTTAGAAGTGCCATGGTGATAGGTGAAGCCTTCAAACTCGTAGCGGTCTTCATCGGTAACAGTATATCCACCGACACCAGTTACCTCAAAGAGCTTGACGGTGTATTCACCGTTCAGGTCCTGTCCCCAATAGGTCATTGTACCGCTGCTGCCGGTCGTACCACGGTTATAATAGGTTGCACTGGTCTGGGGCATGACACCAAAATAGTTGGTATAGGGGCCGCTACCGTTGGTCTTCGCAGACCAGAAGGTACTTCCAGCGTTAGCAGCAATCTTTTTATATTGCTCAGAAATGTCGGAACCCCACTTTGCGGTGATCGTCTCCGTACTCTGATAATTACCATATCTATAATTGTACTTGAAAGTCAGGGTCTTTTCCGTACGATCATAGTACACATTGACCACGCTGGAACCGTCGGCGGCAACGGTCACTGTGTCAGACCTGACGAACTTCCACAGGTCGGCATCCAGTCCCGCTTTGCCCATGTAGCAGTCGGAATTGTGGGTATGCTCCTGCTTGGTGCAGGTCAGTTCATAACAGCCGTTTTCCACGGAATGGGTATGCTCCGTCTTTCCGCAGCCAATGCAGGCGTCGGTGTGGGTGTGACAGTTTGGTGTGGCAATACTGCCATCGGAAGTGCTTCCAGAATACTTATACCAGCTGCCATCAATATAAATCAACTTCCCATAATACCAGTGATCTGTTACCTGTCCATTCACAGGATTATTCGGAAGACCTGTAAGGACTGTCTGTTTATCTCCCACACCATCATAACAACTTATGGTATGCGTTGTGTGTTCTGTCTTGCCGCAGGTATAGCAGGCCTCACTGTGGGTGTGTTCTTCCTTCGTGCAGGTCAGCGTATAGCAGGAATTACTATGGCTATGCTCCTCCAGTGCACAGATCAGGGCACCGCTAGGGCTGTAGGTAAACTCGGTACCTGGCTTCACATTGACCTGCGCGGACTTGATGTAGGAATACTCCTCATCATCCGCATTCTCGCCCCAGAAGACAACGGTGACCTTGGCGGTATCATTGGC
>CAMAKJ010000030.1 GCA_945836055.1 uncultured Clostridia bacterium
CGAAGCCACTGGCAGCGGATGGAACCTTTCAGGTATGTAGCGGGATTGCGGTCCGGCTCGATGCAGCCAAGCAAAAACGCCTTCTCATACCGCTGCGGAAGATCGCTCATATATCGCTGCACCAGATACTTGCCAAGGCAGCGGTGACTCTTTCCACGCATGTGGCAGCCCCTTTCACACATTGAAGTTTGTGCAAGTATACCACATTTATGACGGAAATGTGTGAACAATACCAAAAATCAGGGATTGTCACAACCATTCTGGAAAACCAACCCCCGGTTTTGGGCAAATAAACGTTGAAATTTCCAGTATATGGAAAGAATGGCAGCCTCCTTCCGGAAGCTGCCATCTGGGTTATTCGGTGACCGTGAACGCAATGAGGGTGACGGCCAGGCCGTTGAAGTAGATGCTCAGGGAATAATCGCCGGGCTTGTCCGGTGCGGTGGGTACGTCCAGCTCGCCGTAGTGGTAGTCGCCGTCGTACCAGATTTCCTTCCAGTCGCCCGTATCCTGGGAAATGTAGCTGGGAATGACGTTCCCGTAAGCGTCCCGGATGACATACAGGATGTTCAGCGCCTCTTCATCCACATAGAATCCGGCCGCGCAGTACAGAACGGCGGAAATCTGATCGCCCACGGCAAAGGTGTCCGTGAAGGAATCGGAACCGGCGGATTCATAGCTCCAGCTTTCGCCCTCGGGGGTTTTCAGCAGATGGGCGCTGACATTGTTCGCGGACAGCCCCTGGCCCTCATAGACGGCGGCGTTGGGACAGGCGTAAGTCTTTACGTTTCCGAAAATGGAGGTGCCGTCCGCCGCCTGAACGGTGAACTGATACTTGGCGCCGGGAATCCGGGGGGCAATTTTGGCGCCGGGCTCCGTGACCTTGACCACGTTGGGCGTTTCACTGCCGTCGATGGTGTACATCATCAGCCAACCGCCGGAGGGGGCGTCGCCGGTATACTCCCAACGGATGCTGAGGGATTCCGGATCGGATTCGTCCACCGCAATATTCGTGATGTTGATGGGGTTGGCGGTGATGCTGGTGCGGGCGGGCTGGGTCATTCCGGCGGCGGTGACCTCAATGGTGTAGGGCATGGTGTGGTCAATGTCGTTGAAGTAGACCTCGGTGTCGGTGACGGTGAGCTGCTTGTCATAGCCGCTGTCGCTGTAGCACCGGACGCTCCAGCTGTCGATAATCACGTCTCCCGGGGGATCCCAGCGGACGGTCATATCGTTGCCGCTGCTGGAGACAACGGTCAGGTTCTCCGCAAGAACCAAACGGGAGGCCATGAATTCCAGGGTGTTTTCCCCCACCAGGGTGGTCTCGACTCCGGGCTCCAGGGTGAAGGTGTACTTCTTGCCCACGGTCAGACCCTTGACCGTGTAGGTGTGGCCGGAGAAGGTCTCGGTGCGGTCTTCTTCACCCTCCGCAGAGCAGGTGACCGTCCACTCCTCCGGGTCGGCGCCGCTGACGGTGAAGGACAGCATGACCGAGCCGTCCTCCGGACCGGTGACGGCGGAGAAGCTGACAATCTTTGTGGAGCTATCCGTGGTAAAGATGTCGGAGGTCTTTCCAACCAGCTTGTGCAGACCGCTTATCTTCAGCTGAATCCGGTACAGGGAATCCGGGAGCAGATCGGTAAAGACCGCCTGACCGTTCACAACGCTCTGGGTTGTGCCGTTGCCGTAGTTGTCCATGCAGACAACGCTGAGCATGGACTCGTCAACATCGGCGTCCACCTTGACAACGAGCCGGTACTGGTCGCCCTCAATGGCAATGCTGTTCACCGTCTTCAGGTAGAAATTCTGGTAAGCCCAGAATACACCTCCGCCGATGGCAACGAGAATCACAAGGACAATGACCGCAGCCAGTATCTTCTTGGCTTTCTGCTTCCGTTCCTGCTTTCTTGCCAGCTTCTGCAGCCGCTTTTCCTCCTCCGCGTCGGCGAAGGGCTCGTTGCTGTTGTCGGGCAGAGGCTCCGTGTCCTCTTCCTCCTGGGCGAAGGAAAACCGGTCGGGCTTTTCCTCAGGCTGGCTGACGACGGTGTCCTGAGGGATTTCGTGGGCAATGAGCTCGTCGGCCTCCTCCACCATCTGGGACACCTCTTCAGACATCTGATGGGGCAGAAGCCCCGCCGCGTCCTCGTCTGTGGGAGCCGTTTCGTCCGCCGGGGTCTCCGCCGCTTCTTCGCCAGGCGCTTCCGGAGCGCTGGGCGGCGGCACCACATCCTCGGGTCTGACCTCGATGGGGGTGTAGATGGTAATGGGGGTGTCGTTGACGGCGTTGCGCTGCATATAGGCAACCAGTGCCTGACCCAGCTCCTTGGGGTCCTGCCAGCGCTTGGCGGGATCGGGGTCAATGGCCTTCATGATGATTTCCGCCAGCTCATAATCGGCGTTGGCGGGAGAGGGAAGGGCCTCGGCCGGAGCCTTTTCTTTAAAGGGCAGGCTTCCGTCGTTGTAGAGCTGATACAGGATCATGCCCACGGCATAGGTGTCCACAGTCTCGTTCAGCGTGGCCATGGGATCGTGGAGCTCCGGCGGGGAATAGGGGCTGCGGTACTTGTCCGGAAGGGACGTGTACTTCAGCGCGTCCGAAGGAATAAAGCCCAGATCGCCGATGCGGTAGCCCTTGTCCTCCGTCAGGAAGATATTGCCGGGCTTTAAGTCCACGTACAGGCACCCGGCCTTCCGGCACACGCTGAGGGCGGAGCAGAGATCCAGGCCCAGGTTCATCGCCTCCAGGTGGGTTACCGGGTTGCGGCGGATGTACTTGGCCAGGGACTTCCTGTAGGGACCGATCAGGTAAACCTCATAGCCCAGCCGCTTGCGGTTGATGGGTACGGTCTGCCAGGCGTCATAGGGGAGAAAGCCCTCCAGCTTGGACAGCTTCTGTAAAAACTCCGCTTCCCGTTCCACATCGTCCGCCACTTCCTTGAAGTAGTCCATGGCGCCGGCGGGATCTTTATAGGCTCCGGCCAGGAGCAGCGCGTCCATCCGCGCCTGGGACGCGGGAACGGAAATGATTTTGACTATGTATTTTTCTTCCGAGTTTTCCTTTATGGCGGGACAGCAGGAGACGCCGTCGTGCTCGCACATGGGACTGCCCACGGCGAACCCGTCCAGCAAAGGAGAGATGAGTTCGGGTTCAGTCAATCGTAATCGCCTCCTTTAACCCGTCTATCATAAATGAAAACTACAAAAAATGCAACACTTTTGTAGTTGTTTTATTTGGAAAAGAGTGTTATAATGGCGGATGATAATGGTGTAGTATGTGTACCGTTATCAGGAGGTATGGTATGAGCAAGATAATTTGTGAAATCTGCGGAACGTCTTATCCGGACACCGCGGAGTGCTGCCCCATCTGCGGCTATCCCCAGGACATTTCCGCAGGCCTTTCCGCCGAGGAACTGACAATGGAGGACGATTCCGGAAAGGGCGGCCATTTTTCTTCCAAAAAGAAGAAGGAAATCTTTGATTTTGACGAGGTAAACGCCGGGGAACCCGATGACGGCGGGGAGCTCTATTCCGGCGATGAGGACGAGGAGGACGACCGCGGCGACCAGCCCCAGAATCACAACACCTTCGCGGTGATTCTCCTGACGGTTCTGATCATTCTGCTGCTGGCGGGCACTGCGTTCCTCTTCTTCCGGTATCTGCTGCCCAATCTGAGACCGCAGGAAGAAACCGAACCCACTGTGGTCACGGAGCAGACCGTCCCCACGGAAACCACGGAGCTGCGCATTCCCTGCCAGAGCCTGTCCCTGCCCGGCGGCGGGGCGGAGCTGAGCCAGCCGGGGTACTACTTCCTGCTGAATGTGGTGGTGAAGCCCGAAAATACCACGGATGAGCTGGTATTTACCTCCGGCGACGAAACCATCGCCACCGTCAGCGCCGACGGCCGGATCACCGCTGTGGCCGAGGGCGAGACCGTGATCTACATCACCTGCGGAGACAAGCAGCTGACCTGCCCCGTAACCTGCCGGTTTGAGCAGGAGACGGAGCCGCCCACGGAAGAAACCGCCGCGGCCCAGACGGAAGCGGAGACTGCCCCTGCCGCGACGCTGCTCCAGGTGGAGCTGAAGCTGGACAGAACGGACATGCGTCTGATGGTCGGCTACGGCACCCAGCTGAAGCTGGTTGACTGCGGCGATCTGAAGCCGGAGGATGTGGAGTGGCGCGTGGAGCACAGCTACATTGCCAAGGTGGAAAACGGCTACGTCACGGCCCTGCAGAGCGGCACGACGGAGGTGTTCGCCAAATACGGCGACCAGGAGGTCGGCTGTATCGTCCGCTGCTACAGCTGATGCCAGAAAAAACGGGCAGTTCCCCAGGGGAGCTGCCCGTTTCCCTTATTCTCCTTCCACCAGGGCTTTCCTGCGAAACAGGAAGGAAATACACCAAAGACCTGCCAGCCCCACTATGGTGTAGACGATGCGGGACAGCAGGGCACCTGGGCCGCCAAAGAGCCAGGCTACCAGGTCAAACCGAAAAATTCCTACCAGCCCCCAGTTAATACAGCCGATGATGGACAGAATCAGTGCAACGGTATCCATGTTCTTACCTCCATTTCAAAACCCGGATACGGATAGGATACGCGCATTTTCGGATTTTATCAGGAATGGGATTGCAAAATCTCATTTTTCCGCTATAATGAGCATATCTGAACAAAGGACGGTATCGGTATGACGACACTTTATGAAGGCGCGTTCGCAAAAGTGAATCTGACGCTGGATGTTCTCGGAAAACGCAGCGATGGCTACCACGACCTGCAAAGCGTGATGCAGACCATCTCCATCCGGGACGACGTGGAAATTGACGTGGGCACGGGGAAGCCCTGGCGGCTGCTGTGCACACGGGAGGATATTCCCACCGACGAGACGAACCTGGCCTGGAAGGCCGCGATGGTTTACTGTGACGCCATGAAGCGCGACCCCGATGGACTGGAAATCCGCATTGTCAAGCGCATTCCTTCTCAGGCGGGACTGGGCGGCGGCAGCGCCGACGCGGCAGCGGTGCTCCGGGCACTGAACCGGCATTTCGGAAGCCCCCTATCCATTCTGGCCCTGGCGGAGCTGGGCGCTCAGGTGGGCAGCGACGTGCCCTTCTGCGTGGTGGGCGGCACCGCCATGGTGGAAGGACGGGGCGAACGGCTGCGGAAGCTGCCGGATATGCCTGACTGCGTATTCGTGGTGTGCAAGCCGGATTTCTCCGTTTCCACCCCGGAGCTTTACCAAAAAATCGACACCGTCGCCATTCCCCACCGTCCGGACAACCAGGCTATGGAAAGCGCCCTGCTGGCGGGAGACCTGGGGAAGATTGCGGATAACCTTTATAACGTCTTTGACCCGGTGGTCACGGCGGACAATCTGGAGCTGAATTACATCAAGTCCATCTGCAACAGCTACGGCTCTCTCGGCCAGCAGATGACCGGCTCGGGCTCGGCGGTGTTTGCTATCCTGGAGGATTTCGAGTATGCCGCCGTGGTGTGCAATATGCTGAAAGAGAACTATCCCAACATTTTTATAGCCAAACCTGTATAAAACTGGAAAACGCCGTCCATACTGGAAGTATTTCCGGATGGACGGTGATTTTTATGAGGAAACTGCTGAGAAGCGTCGGTATCTGCCTGGTGCTGGCGGCATCGGTCTGGTGCGGAACGCTGCTGGCGGATCGGGAAACCCTTAACGAGGGGCTGATCCGCTTTCATGTGGTAGCCAATTCCGACAGCGAGGAAGACCAGGCTGTTAAGCTGCAGGTGCGGGACGCGGTGCTGGCGAGTTTGCAGGAGGATCTGGAAAGCATCGGGGATGTGGAGCAGGCCAGGGCGTACTTACAGGCGAATCTGCCGAAAATTCAGGCGATTGCCAATCAGGCGCTGGAAGCTGCCGGGTGTGACTGCGAAGCGGTGGTGACCCTCTGCCGGGAAGCCTTCGACACCCGATACTATGACACCTTCACCCTGCCTGCCGGGGTGTACGAAGCCCTGCGCATCACCATCGGCGCAGGGGAGGGGCACAACTGGTGGTGCGTTGCTTTCCCCACGCTTTGCCTGAGCGCAACCTCGGAGGGCTTTGAAGCGGAGGCGGCGGGAGCCGGCTTTCCGGACAGCCTCACCGGCGCGCTGGCCGGGGAGCCGGAATATGAGGTCCGCTTCTTCCTTCTGGACGCGTTGGGAAAACTGGAAAACCTGTTCCGCAGCGGAATCTGACCCTGTTTTTTGGACAGATTCTGTGTTACAATACAGAAAAAGAGAAAGGGGTGAGGCGGATGCTGCACCTTCTGCTTGGCGCGGACTGGACGGAAAACCGCCGGGAAATACTGCGCCGGATTTCGGCGGATGTTGCCGAACGAAAGGGGAACCGGATTCTGATGGTTCCCGAACTCATCAGCCATGAAACGGAGCGCCGCCTGTGCGCTGCGGCAGGGGACACCGCCAGCCGCTACGCCGAGGTGCTGTCCTTTACCCGCCTGGCCCGCCGGGTGGCGGATGCCATGGGCTCCGCCGCGGAGGAATGCCTGGACGGCGGCGGACGGGTGGTGGCTATGGCGGCGGCGGCCCGGCAGCTCAGCAGCCGGCTGAAGGCCTACGCCGCCGTGGAGACCAAGCCGGAATTCCTGACCGGGATGATCGACGGCGTGGATGAATTCAAGCGCTGCTGCATCACATCGGCGGATCTGACCCGGGCGGCGGCGGAGACGGAGGGAAGCCTGTCTCAGAAGCTGGAGGAGCTGTCGCTGCTGATGGAGGGCTACGACGCTCTGTGCAGCCGGGGCAAACGGGACCCGAGGGATCAGATGACCTGGCTTTTGGAGCAGATGGAGCAGGGAGATTTTGCCCGGGGGCATGTGTTTTACATAGACGGTTTTCCGGATTTCACCCGGCAGCACCTGGCGATTCTGGAGCACCTGATTGCGGCGTCTCCCGACGTTACGGTGAGTTTGAACTGCGACCGGCCGGATTCCCACCTGCTGGCCTTTGAAAAGGCGGGGGACACGGCCTCGGCGCTGCTTCGCTGTGCCCGTCACGCCGGGGTGGAGGTGAAGATTGAGGTTATCCCGGAGCGGAAGCTGCCCCTTTCTCCGGTACGTCACGGCCTGTTCCAGGGTGTCATTGCCGCGGGGGCGGCGAAGGACTGCCTAAGCGCAATCCGGGCGGAATCGCCTTACTCAGAGTGCATGGCCGCTGCCCGGCGGGTGCAGGAGCTGGTGGCCGCGGGGTGCCGCTACCGGGATATTACCATCGTCTGCACCGACATGACGGCATACCAGCCCCTGATGGATTTGATTTTCCACCGCTTCCACATTCCGCTGTACCGCTCGGGAACGGAAGATATCCTGCAAAAAAGCGTGATTTCCACGGTGCTCACGGCGCTGGATGCCGCGCTAAGCGGCTTTGATCAGAAAAGCGTCCTGCGGTATCTGCGCACGGCGCTGTCGCCTATCGACCCGGATACCTGCGACCGGGTGGAAAACTATGCCATAATCTGGGGCATCCGGGGACAGGGGTGGACAAGGGACTGGGAGAACCACCCCGACGGCCTCAGCGGGGAATGGACGGACAGGGATCGGAGGAATCTCGCAGCGCTGAACAATGCCAGAAGCCTTGCCATTCAACCCCTGGCGCGGCTGCAGCAGGGCTTCAAAGCGGCAACTGACCTCCGGGGCCAGGTGCTGGCGCTTTATCGCTTTTTGGAGGATATTTCCCTGGAGGAGCGGCTTTCCCGTCTGGCGGAGGAGCTGGACGCTTCCGGGGACAACCGGGGGGCGCAGATTCTCAATCAGCTTTGGGAAATCCTGCTGGGCGCGCTGGAGCAGCTTTACGACGTTCTGGGGGATACCCATTGGGAGGATGAGCACTTTGCCCGGCTGCTTCGGCTGCTGCTGAGCCAGTATGATGTAGGTACCATCCCGCCGGTGCTGGACGCCGTGCAGTTCGGCCCGGTCAGCGCCATGCGCTGCCATGAGGAAAAGCATCTGATCGTGCTGGGCGCAGAGGAAGGTAAGCTGCCGGGCTATTCCGGTTCCGCAGGCGTACTGACCGACCAGGAGCGGGTGACCCTTCGGGAACTGGGCGTGCCCCTCACCGGCGGCGCTATGGAGGGTGTGCAGGCGGAATTCGCCGAAATCTACGGGTGCTTCTGCGGCGCGGCGGAGACGGTTAGCGTGTTCTGCTCCGGAGAGCAGCCCTCGTTTGTATACCGGCGGCTTGCCGACCTTGCCGGCGGAGAGCGGCAGACGGAAGAACTGCTTGGCTTTGCGGCGGCGGACAGGGAGGAAGCGGGCGCGTATCTCGCCCGCTGGGATGCCATGGACGCGGCGCGGCGGCTGGACGCAGTGGATGCATACAGGGAAACCTGCCGCCGCCGGGATTATTCCCTGGGAAAGGTCCAGCGGGAAAACATTGTGGGGCTCTACGGCTCTACGCTGAACCTCTCGGCCTCCCAGATTGACCGGCAGGCGGAGTGCCGCCTTTCCTACTTCCTCCGATACGGCCTCCGGGCCCAGGAGCGGAAGGAGGCGGATATTGATCCAGCGGAATTCGGCACCTATGTCCACGACGTTCTGGAAAACACCGCCAGAGCGATCCGGGATATGGGCGGCTTCCACCGGGTATCCCAGGAACAAACCCTGGACATTGCCCACCGTTTCAGCGAGGAATATGCTGCCCAGCGGTTCAGCCAGCTCGATTCGGAACGGGTGACCTATCTGTTTGGCCGCTATGCTCAGGAGCTGGATATGGTGGTGCGGGAGCTGTGGCTGGAGCTGAGCCGGGCACAGTTTGCCCCGGCGGGCTTTGAGGTGGGTTTCGGGGAAGGGGAGAAGCTGCCCCCCATTCCCATTCCCAACGACGGTATGCACGCGGTCCTGCGGGGCTATATCGACCGGGTGGACACCTGGGACTCCGGCGGCAGCCGCTACTACCGGGTGGTGGACTACAAAACCGGAAAAAAGGATTTTGACTACTGCGACGTTTTCAACGGCGTGGGTTTGCAGATGCTTTTGTATCTGTTCGCGATGAAAGACCGCGGGGATGAAGCGCCGGGGCTGAGACTGGCAGCTGCCGGGGTACAGTATTTCCCCGCCCGGGCGCCATACCTTACATCGGACGGGAAGCTCAGCCCCGAGGAAGCGGAGCAGGAGCGGGAGTCCCTGTGGAAGCGTAAGGGCCTGCTTCTTCGGGACGAGGCGGTTTTGCAGGCCATGGAGCCGGGGGACGCGCCAAAGCGGCTGTGCTGCAAGGTGAAGAAGGACGGCACGCTGGAGGGCGATCTGGCCGATCGGGAGCAGATGAAGCTGCTGGAAGGGTATGTGTTCCGGGTTCTGGCGAAGCTGGTGGAGGACATTGCCTCCGGCAGTGTGGAGCCGAACCCCTATACCCGGGGCGCCGCCCACGACGCCTGTCGGTTCTGCCCCTACGGCGCGGTGTGCCACGCGGCGGCTGTGACCGGAAGGCGGAATTACAAGACCATGGATGCCCAGCAGTTCTGGGAGGAAATCGGAAAGGAGATGGGAAAACATGGCGGATAAGCTGACGCCCCAGCAGGCTATGGCGGTGGAAAACCGGGGCGGAACGCTGCTGGTTTCCGCAGCGGCCGGCTCCGGGAAAACCAAGGTGCTGGTTGACCGACTGCTGCGGTATTTGGAAGACCCCAATGACCCTGCCAACCTGGACGAGTTTCTCATCATTACTTACACAAAGGCCGCCGCATCGGAGCTTCGGGGCAAAATTGCCGGGAAGCTGACGGAGCGAATTGCCCAGCAGCCGGAGAACCGGCACCTGCAGAAGCAGATGCAGCGGCTGTTCCTGACAAAAATCTCCACCGTTCACGGCTTCTGTGCCGACGTGCTCCGGGAGTACGCCTACCGGCTGGACATAGCGGCGGATTTCCGGGTGGCGGACGAAAACGAATGCCGGGAGCTGCGGGAGCAGGTGTTGAAGGAATTGCTGAACCGCGCCTACGAAACCGCGGGAGATAACCCGGATTTCTGTGCCTTTGTGGACACCCAGGGTGTAGGCAGGTCTGACGGACAGGTGCCGGAACTGATCGAAAATGTGTACGACAGCGCCCGGTGCCACTTAAATCCGGATCAGTGGCTGGACAAGTGTCTGACCGACGGCAATCCGGAGGGCGTCACCGATGCAGCCCAAACGGTGTGGGGCGACTACCTGATCCGGGATTTACGGGACTACTTAGGCTGTCAGATTGCGGTGCTCCGCCAGTGCGCCGAAGGTGCGGAAAGCTGCCCCGGGCTGGAAAAGCCCGCCGCCGTTTTGAAGGATGCCCTGTATCAGATGGAAGCCCTCCGTACTCTGGAAAGCTGGGACGAGATTGCCGGTCACCGGGCGCTGTCTTACGGCACGCTGCGTTTTCCCACGAAGAACAACCCCGACCCGGAGCTGACCGAGAGTATCAAGGCGGTATGGAAGGCCTGTAAGGACGGTGTCAAAAAGAAGCTACTGCCCTTTTCCAACGATTCTAAGCAGATTTTGGCGGATTTGGAGCAGTCTGCTGCGGCAGGCCGGGGGTTGGTGGCGCTGGTTCGGCAGTTTGACCGGGATTATGCCGCCGCGAAACGAAGCCGCCGGTGCCTGGACTTTGGAGACCTGGAGCAGAAGACGCTGGATTTGCTTCTGGGAAAAAACCGGACAAGCCCCACCGCCGCCGCGTCGGAAATCGGGCGGCGCTACCGGGAGATTCTGGTGGACGAATACCAGGATTCCAACGGCGTACAGGACGCGATTTTTGATGCTCTGACCCGGGAAAAGCAGAACTGCTTCCTGGTTGGCGATGTCAAGCAGTCCATCTACCAGTTCCGTCTGGCAGATCCCGGGATTTTCCTGAAAAAATACGGGGAATACGAACCTGCGGAAGAGGCCGCGCCGGGGCAGGGCAGAAAGATTCTGCTGAGCCACAATTTCCGTTCCGGAGCGGAGGTTATCGATGCGGTGAACGATGTGTTCGGTACCTGTATGCGCCCAAAGGTGGGCGGCCTTGTCTACGGCGAGGCGGAGGCGCTGCGGGAGGGAATTCCCCACGCGCCGCTGGATTCCGCCGTGGAGCTGGATGTCATCGAAACCCGGGAAAGCCAGTACCCGGAGGAGGCGGCCTACGTTGCGGAACGGATTGCGGAAATGCTCCGGGATGGAACGCCCGTCCGGGATGGGGACAAGCTGCGTCCGGTGCGCCCTGAGGATATTGTGATCCTGCTCCGCTCACCGGGAAGCGGGGGCGCTTATTTCCAGCAGGCGCTGGAAGCCCGGGGCATCCGCTGCGCCTCCGGCGGCGGCACCGACCTGCTGCAGACGGAGGAAATCGGCACTTTCCGCTCCCTTTTGCAGACCATCTGGAATCCCCGGCAGGATATTCCGCTCATTTCCGCTTTGGCAAGCCCGGTTTTCGGCTTCACGGCGGACGAATTGGCCCAGATCCGGAGTGGACAGAAAAAAGGAGCCTTTTACGAAGCGCTGCTGAACAGTGACCTGCCGAAGGCAAAGGCGTTTTCGGAGGTTCTGGACACGTTGCGCATCTGTGCCCGGCGAAATCCTCTGACAGCATTGCTGGAAACCTGCTTTGCTCTGACCCGGCTGGACAGCGTGTACGCCGCCATGCCAGGCGGCGACGCGAAAAGCGCCAATCTCCGGGTTTTTTACCAGATGGCGGCGGATTTTGAACAGGGTAATCTGAAGGATTTGGGGCAGTTCCTGGACTTTTTGGAGGCCATGGAGGAAAAGGGACTGATTTCTGCCGTCTCGTCCAACGCCGGGTGCGTCACCGTTATGAGCATCCACAAATCCAAGGGCCTGGAATTCCCTGTGGTATTCTTAAGCAATCTCTCCCGGCGGTTCAACCGGGAGAGCCAGCAGGCGCAGATTCTCTGCGATAAGGAGCTGGGCCTGGGACTGGCTGTGGCGGATACGGAAAACCGGGTTCGCTATTCCTCCGTCGCCAAGCGGGCGATTGCCGCGAAGATGGCGTCGGAGAGCCTGTCCGAGGAGCTGCGGGTGCTGTACGTCGCCATGACCCGGGCGCGGGACCGTCTTGTTATGACCTATGCGGACAAAAATC
Organism: uncultured Clostridia bacterium; assembly: GCA_945836055.1. Taxonomy (GTDB): domain Bacteria; phylum Bacillota; class Clostridia; order Oscillospirales; family Oscillospiraceae; genus Faecousia. Next base: position 12,072 of record CAMAKJ010000030.1, read on the forward strand.
CGGAGAAAACGCTCCAGGACTGCGCTCTGCGGCAGGATTTTGACGGCGGAGAGCTGCTGTGCCGGGAAGCAGGCTGTCCGGGGCAGTGGGTGCTGCTGGCAGCGATCCGCCGCACCGAGGCGGGGGCGCTCCATGCCCTTGGGGGCAGGCCGAAGGAAACGGTTTTGGGCGCTCACCCCTGGCGTATCCAGGTGGTACAGGCACCCGAAACTTCCGAAGGTGCGCAAAAGCGTGCCGAAACACGGCCGGTCCTGCCGGAAGGTGTGGAGCAGACGCTGCAAAAGGCCCTTTCCTTCCAATACGCCCACCTTCCCGCCACCTGCGCCCCCTCCAAGCAGACGGCGACGGGGCGCAAAGGCCGGGTCAAGGACGCGGAAGCAGCGGAGGACACTCAGGAGCCGAAATTTCCCCAGAGGGAATTCCGCCGTCCGGCCTTCCTTTCCGGGCAAGCCTCGGGAAAAACCTACGGAAGTGCCATGCACGCGGCGCTCCAGTATCTTCGCTATGAAAACTGCGGCAGCGAGGAAGCGGTTCGGGAGGAAATCCGGTATCTTGTAGAAGGGCGATTTCTTACAGAAGAACAGGGAAAGATGGTCAACTGCAAACAAATCGCGGCGTTTTTCCAAACCGACATCGGAAAAAAGCTCCGCTCCGGCGCGCCCTGCCTGCGGGAGTTCAAGTTCTCCATTTTGGACGACGGCCGCCATTACGGCGACGGACTGGAAGGGGAGCAGGTGCTCCTGCAGGGCGTTGTGGACTGTGCCCTTCTGGAAGCGGACGGTATTACGGTGCTGGATTTCAAAACCGACCATGTTACGGAAGAAACGTATCTTTCGGCAGCGGAGCGTTACCGGCCGCAGGTGCAGACCTACGGCGAGGCGCTGAGCCGGATTTATGAGATGCCGATTCAGAAAAGCCTTCTGTACTTTTTCCAGCTGAACGAATTTGTT
>CAMAKJ010000031.1 GCA_945836055.1 uncultured Clostridia bacterium
ACCTCCTCGGGGATGGTCACCTCCAGGCTGCGGTCCAGGGCTTTGGAGCGAATGGCCTTTTTCAGGCACTCGGGATTGGGGCAGATGTAAGCGCCCCGGCCGTTTTTCTTGCCGCCGAAATCCAGACTGACCTCGCCCTCGGGGCTGCGGACGACCCGGATCAGCTCCCGCTTGGCCTTCCGCTCCCGGCAGCCCATACACTGCCGCTGGGGAATCTTCTTCTGCATTGAACTGCCTCCTTCTCTGCCTCCCCTTAAGGGGAGGTGGCTCGCCGCAAGGCGAGTCGAAAGGGTGTGTGATTTGCAAAGCAAATCACCAAAAGTTTGCTTTGCAAGCTTTTGAAGCCACCCCTCAGTCACAGCTTACGCTGCGCCAGCTCCCCTCATGGGGAGCCTTTTACATTTCCCCGGTCTCTTCGGCAGGCTCGGCCTGAGAGGCGGGCTTGATGTCGATTTTATAGCCGGTGAGGCGGGCAGCCAGGCGGGCGTTCTGGCCCTCCTTGCCGATGGCCAGAGACAGCTGGTCATCGGGAACGATAACCCGGCAGGCCTTCTGTCCGGGAATCAGGGAGACGGACACCACGTCGGCAGGGCTGAGCGCCGCCCGGACGTACTCGCAGGGGTCCTCGCTCCACACCACAATGTCAATTTTCTCGCCGCCCAGCTCCTGAACCACGGCGCCCACACGTCCGCCGTGGGGGCCGACGCAGGCGCCCACGGGATCGACGCCCTCCATGGCGGCGCGCACCGCCATCTTGGAGCGGGAACCGGCCTCCCGGGCGATGTTGCGGATTTCCACCTGGCCGTCGGCGATTTCGGGGGTCTCCAGCTCGAACAGGCGGCGCACCAGATTGGGATGGGTGCGGGAGACGTGCACCAGCGGGCCGCGGCCCATCTTGTGCACCTCCAGGACGTACACCCGGATCAGGTCGCCCTCGTGGTGGGTCTCTCCGGGAATCTGCTCGCTGGCGCGGAGCACAGCGTCGGAGGCCTCGTTGCCCTGGCCGATGCGGACGAACATGTCGCCGGTATTCGGATCGATGCGCAGCACGGTGCCGGTCATCAGCTCCTGAGCCTTGTTGGAATAGCTCTCGTAGACCACGCCCCGCTCGGCCTCCCGGATGCCCTGAATCACCACCTGCTTGGCGGTCTGGGCGGCGATGCGGCCGAACTTCTGGATGTCCACGGGGATATTCACGGGATCACCCACCTGGACGTCGGGGTTATAGTTCCGGGCGGCGTCGATGGGGATTTCCAGAGCGGTATCCTCCAGCGCATCCGCTTCCACGGCGGTTTTGACGATGTGCATGGAAAGGCCCTTTTCGCTCAGGTCCACCACCACGTTGTCCGCGGGCACGTCCCGGCGGTCCTCCCGGTCCTTGCGGTAGGCGTTGGTCAGCGCCTGCTTCAGACGCTCCACCATATAGTCAACAGGGATGCCCTTGAGCTTTTCCAGCTCCCGCAGAGACGCGAAGATTTCCGCGCCGATATCCACCTGGGGGGCTTCCGCCTGCTTCTTGGCTGTCTTTCTTGCCATGTTATTCTGTCCTCCTATCAGAATTCCACACGAAGCCGCACCATGGCGACCTCGGATTTTTCAAAGGTGATGGTTTCTTTCCCGGCTTCCACGGTCAGCCTTCCGTCCTCGTAAGCGCGCAGCACGCAGGGGATTTCCTTCAGGCCGTTTCGGGGTCGGTAGAGCTTGACGGTGATGGGGCTGCCCAAAAACCGCTGGAAATCCGACGGCCGCTTCAGCGCCCGTTCCAGTCCGGCGGAGCAGACCTCGAAATGGTAGGGCCCGGCAATGGGGTCCTTCTCGTCCAGGATGGGATCGACGGCCCGGGAAATGGCCTCACAGTCGTCAATGTCCACGCCGCCGTCCTTATCGATATACAGCCGCAGGAAATAATCGCTGCCCTCCCGGACATACTCCACGTCCCACAGCTCGCAGCCGCGCTCCTTTACAATAGGCTCGGCAAAAGCCGCTACCTGTTCGGTTACTTTCATGGGCACACCTCCGAAAAACGCCGTCAATCAGCAAGAAAGAGAGGCGCTCGCGCCTCTCTTTCCTACATTCTACCTGTTTACGGTGGCATTATACCACTCTTTTTCCCATTTGGCAAGAGGGTTTTCATAAATTCCGCAACAATTTTTGGGAATGGCGCTGTTATCCGAATGCCGGGGCGAAATCCTCGCCCAGCGCCTCGCCGGTGCGCATGTGTTCGTTCAGCTGCTGAAGCAGGGCGGGATAGCGCTTCAACGCCCGGTTGTACAGCACCAGCATTTCACTGTCCATCCACGCCCACCGCTCGTCGGCCTGCTCCGGCATGAGCTGATCCTCGATGGTCTGGCTTTTGGTGATATGCAGCAGGCTGCGCAGCCGCTTTCGGTTTTTCCCCGCCAGGAACCGGGTGCACCAGGCCATGTGACGGACGCCGGCGTTGACGTTTGCCGGGGTGGCTGGGGGATAAAAGGCGGCTACCGTGACGCACTCCCCTCGGGTCAGACGCATATGGCGGCTGCCGTCGTAGGTGTGGGGGGACGGCTGACCGTCGGCGGCGAGAAGATACCGGTCAAATTCCGTCTCCAGCTCCACATGCCGGGCTTCTCCCGCGGCGTCCTTCTTTTCCACATAGGGATGGCACACGGAGTCCAGGCAGTAGTGGGCAAGCAATCCGTAAAGGTACACCCGCCCGGCCTCGGTATCCGCCCGGGCGCAGGCGTTGGCGAAAAATTCCTGCCCGGACTGGGCGTGGCAGGTATGTCCCAGCTCCCCGGCGGCGGTTTTTATCAGGGGGTTATAGTAAAAGAAAAAATCCGGTCCATGGAGCCCCATGTCGTAAAGACGGCGGAAACGCTGAATGCTGCGGGCGGTTTCCGCGTCCATCCCGGGAAGCAGCTGCTTTCCGAACCGGTAGTGGGCGTAATTTGCGGGCATGAAAGTCACCTCATATGTTGATTTCTCATATTTCCCCCATTCTACACGAAAAGCGGGCAAATGAAAAGGGCATTTTTCAAAAAAGCCGCGCAAATTTCTGTAACGTTGCAATGCTTGCGGCGGCATGGTATAATAAAATCCTGAATGCAGAATGCAAAATGCGGAATGAAATTTCCTTTTTCTGAGGTGTTAATATGGAAACGCGAAAGTTATTTTATGAAGATTCTCACATATCCCGGTTTTCGGCGGAGGTGCGCTCCTGCGTGCCGGTGAAGGACAAGTGGGAAGTGATTCTCTCCGCCACCGCCTTTTACCCCGAGGGCGGCGGACAGGCGGGGGATACCGGGCGCTTAAACGGCATCCGGGTGCTGGATACCCGGGAGCGGGACGGCAGTGTGGTGCACCTGTGCGGCGGCGCGCTGCCTGTGGGACAGACGGTGGAGGGCGTGGTCGATTACGGGCCCCGGTTTTTGAGAATGCAGCAGCACTCCGGGGAGCACATCGTCTCCGGCATCATCCACCGGCGCTACGGCTACCACAACACGGGCTTTCACATGGGCGCCGATGTCATCACCATCGACTTTGACGGGGTGATTCCGCCCCAGGCGCTGCCGGAAATCGAGGCGGAGGCCAACGGGGCGGTGTGGCGAAATTTGCCGGTAAAATGCTGGTATCCCAGTCCCGAGGCGCTGCCGGATATCCCCTACCGGACGAAGAAGCAGCTGGCCTGGCCGGTGCGGATTGTGGAGATTCCCGGCTTCGACTGCTGCGCCTGCTGCGGCACCCACGTGGCGGCCACGGGGGAAATCGGCGTCATCAAGCTGGTCAGCGCCATGGGCTTCCGGGGCGGCACCCGGATGGAAATGGCCTGCGGCAAGCAGGCGCTGGCGCTGCTGAACGCCGCCTTCGACCAGAACCGGCAGGTTTCCCAGGCCTTTTCCGCCAAAATGGGGGAAACCGGCGAGGCTGCCCGGCGGATGAACGAAGTGCTTGCCGCCCAAAAATTCCGGATTACCGGTCTGGAAAAGCGGATTTTCGGGAATATCGCCGCCGGGTACGAAGGCCGGGGGGATATTCTGCACTTTGAGGACGGCTTAAGCGCCGACGGCGTGCGGGAGCTGGCGGATGCCATTGCGGAAAGAAGCGGCGGCAGGGCGGCGGTGTTCAGCGGCAGCGACGAAACCGGCTACGCCTACTGCCTGGTGACCCGGCAGGGGGATCTGCGGCAGTTCGGCCGGGAAATGACCGCCGCGCTCCACGGCCGGGGCGGCGGAAAGCCTGTCTGCCAGCAGGGGCGGGTGCAGGCGGCGGGAGAAGAAATCGGGGCTTTTTTCGCGTCCCACCGGTGAATCCGGGAATTTGTTGAGGAAAAAGAGGAACGATAACCGCTTTTTGTTCACAAATTCGACTTTTATTCTCGCTTCGGGTATGGTATAATACCCCAAATAGCGCTTGCAATACAAAAGGAGATATATATGGGAGTTTTCGACAAACTGTTCGGTACCCGCTCTCAGCGGGAGATTAAGAAAATCCAGCCCACCGTGGACAGAATCCTCGCCATGGAGGACGAATACAAGGCGCTTTCCGAGGAAGCGCTGAAGGCCAAGACGGGAGAGTTTAAGCAGCGCCTTTCCCAGGGGGAGACACTGGACGATCTGCTGCCTGAGGCCTTCGCCGCCGTCCGGGAGGCTGCCGACCGGGTGCTGGGAATGCGCCCCTACCCTGTCCAGCTCATCGGCGGCATCGTGCTCCACCAGGGGCGTATCGCCGAGATGAAGACCGGCGAAGGTAAGACGTTGGTCGCCATTCTGCCCTGCTACTTAAACGCCCTCACCGGCGAGGGGGTCCATGTGGTCACCGTCAACGAGTACCTGGCCAAGCGCGACTCCGAGTGGATGGGCAAGGTCTACCGCTACATGGGGCTTACCGTGGGCCTGGTGATTCCGGGGATGTCTCCCGCGGAGCGCCGGGAGGCTTACGCCGCCGACATCACCTACTGCACCAATAACGAGCTGGGCTTTGACTACCTCCGGGACAACATGGCCATTTACAAGGCTGAGCTTGTTCAGCGGGGACACGCCTTCGCCATCGTGGACGAGGTGGACTCCATTCTCATCGACGAGGCCCGGACGCCTCTGATTATTTCCGGCAAGGGGGAGGATTCCTCCAAGCTGTATGAAATGGCGGACTACTTTGTCTCCACCCTGCGCAAGCAGGTTTTCGCCAAGACCGACGAAAAGGAAATCCACGACGACTACGACTGCGACTACATTGTGGACGAGAAGCAGCGCACCGTATCCCTCACCGCCAGCGGCATCGCCAAGGCGGAGAAGTACTTCGGCGTGGAGAACCTGGCAGACCCGGAGAATGCCACCTTGTCCCACCACATCAACCAGGCCATGAAGGCCCGGGGCCTGATGAAAAAGGACATCGACTATGTGGTCAAGGACGGCCAGATCATCATCGTGGACGAGTTCACCGGCCGCCTTATGTACGGCCGGCGGTATAACGAGGGCCTGCACCAGGCCATCGAGGCCAAGGAAGGCGTGACCGTGGCGGGCGAAAGCAAGACCCTCGCCACCATCACCTTCCAGAATTTCTTCCGGCTGTACAATAAGCTCTCCGGCATGACCGGCACGGCTTTGACGGAGGAAGAGGAATTTGGCGCCATTTACAATCTGGACGTTGTGGAGATTCCCACCAACCGTCCCGTCATCCGGGCGGATCACCCCGACGTGGTGTACAAGACCGAGGCGGGCAAGTTCCGGGCCATTGTCAATCAGGTCAAGGCATGCCACGAAAAGGGCCAGCCCGTACTGGTGGGCACCATTTCCATTGAAAAGAGCGAGGTTTTAAGCAAGCTGCTGAAGCATGAGGGCATTCCTCACAACGTGCTGAACGCCAAGTACCACGAAAAGGAAGCTCAGATCGTGGCCCAGGCCGGTAAGTTCGGCGCGGTGACCATCGCCACCAACATGGCGGGCCGCGGCACCGATATCATGCTGGGCGGCAACGCGGATTTTCTGGCCAAGGCGGAGCTGGCAAAAATGGATTTCCCGGAGGAGCTGCTCCAGGAGGCGGACTCCTACGCCGAGACCACGGACCCCGAGATTCTGAAGGTACGGCAGACCTATGAGGAGCTGCTGAAAAAGTACAAAGCATCCATCGCCGAGGAGGCCCAAAAGGTGCGCGATGCCGGGGGCCTGTTCATCATCGGCACCGAGCGCCACGAATCCCGGCGTATCGACAACCAGCTCCGGGGCCGTTCCGGCCGTCAGGGCGATCCCGGCGAGAGCCGCTTCTACCTGAGCCTCCAGGACGATCTGATGCGCCTGTTCTCCACCGATCGGGTGATGGGCATGATGGATTCCCTGGGTCTGGACGAGGACACCCCCATCGACGCGAAAATCCTCAGCAATGCCGTGGAAAACGCCCAGAAGAACGTGGAATCCCGGAACTTCCGGGCCAGAAAGAACGTCCTTGAGTACGACGACGTGATGAACACCCAGCGTGAGGTCATCTACGCCCAGCGGCAGAAGGTGCTGGACGGCGAGGATCTGCGGGAGAACATGATGCAGATGCTCCGCTCTCTCGTGGAGACCAACGTCGCCACCGCCCTCAGCGAACACGGCGGTGTGGTCAGCGAGGAGGGTCTGCAGAGCCTGGCCAACGCCATGGAGGGCATCTACTTTGCCAGGGGCACCCTGGCCTCCCGCCGGGAGCAGCTGCTCGCCATGAACGCCGACGAGCTGACGGACACCGTCTTCGACATCGCCAAACGCACCTATGAGGCCAAGGAAGCCGCCTATACCCCCAAGGTCATGCGGGAGCTGGAGCGCGTGGTTATGCTCCGGGTGGTGGACGAATACTGGATGGACAACATCGACGCCATGGACGATCTGAAGCAGGGTATCGGTCTGCGGGCCTACGGCCAGCACGACCCGGTGGTGGCCTACAAGGAAGAGGGCTACCAGATGTTCGAGGCCATGGTGAGTGCGATCAAGGAAGAGACCATCCGCCGGATGTTCCTGGTGCAGCTGCGCACCAACCAGGAGGTCAAGCGGGAGAAGGTGGCCAAGGAAACCGGCACCTCCGCCCCGGACAAGTCCCAGGTGAAGAAGGCTCCCATCCACAAGGAGAAGAAGGTCGGCCCCAACGATCCCTGCCCCTGCGGCAGCGGCAAGAAGTACAAGAAGTGCTGCATGCAGAAGGACAAGACGGCGGGTATGGACAATTAAGGAACGGCTCCGTTTTACCGGGGGTCGATGTTCTCATCGATTCCTACGATCACATTCTGTAAATATGCATATCGGATTAACGCAGTAAACCGGCAAATTGGGATTTATCGTTCCTTTGGAACGATGGCATTCTGCGAATGCCGGAGAAAACGGATTGCCACACCAGCCTGAGGGCTGGTTCGCAATGACATCGTTTCCTGTTTTCCCTCTATCCTTACGCAGTGGAACATTACAGTGGTATGTCATTGCGAGCCAGTGCGCACACTGGCGTGGCAATCCGTCCCCCGCAATGCGCAGCATTGCGTCGGCCGTAGGCCGATCACGTTAGGTGCACAAATTCCAATTGATCGCTCTGCTGCGTTATCTCGATAAGCACCTCCCAATAACAATATATGATACTGACAAAGAAACAAGGAACTCTGGAATATCTCACCGCCGAGGGCATCCCGGTGCCCCACGGCTTTACCACCCGCCTGGGCGGCGTCAGCACCGGTACCCAATACAGCCTGAATCTGGCTGTGGGGCGGGGGGACTCCATGGAAAACGTGGAGGAAAATCTCCGCCGTCTGGGCCGCGCCGTCGGGTTTGACCCGGAGAAGCTGGTGATGACCCTGCAGGTGCACTCGGATATCGTTCGTGTGGTCACCGACGCCGACCACTTAGGCCTCTGCCACCGGGATTATCCCAGGTGCGACGCACTGGTGACCAACACCCCCGGGGTTGCCCTGCTGGTGTTCACCGCCGACTGTACGCCCCTGCTGTTTTACGACCCGGTCACCGGGGCGGTGGGCGCGGCCCACGCCGGGTGGCGGGGCACCGCCCTGGGCATCGGCGCAAAGGTGGTGCAGACCATGGCGGAGAACTTCGGCACGAAGCCGGAGAATATCCGCGCCGCCATCGGCCCCAACATCGGCATGTGCCATTTTGAAACCGACGCCGACGTTCCCGACGCCATGCGCGCCGCCTTCGGAGCGGAGGTGGATGGGTATATCGAAAAACGGGGCGAAAAATACCATTTGGATTTGAAGCAGATTAACGCGATGGTGTTGCGCCGCTGCGGCGTTGAGCACATCGACATCAGCGAGGACTGCACCGTGTGCAGCTGTGACCGCTTCTGGTCCCACCGGGCAACCGGCGGGCAGCGGGGGTCTCAGGGCGCGGTGATCGTCTGCCGGGAGGTGGCGGAATGAAAAAAGGAATCTCCCTGCTTCTGGTGCTGATTACCGTGCTGGGGTGCTGCTCCGGCTGCGCCAGAACCATTGACAATTCCGGTTACGTTGCCACCGGCGACGCCATTTTGATGGAGGGACAGGACCCGGAGGATCTTCTTCCCGAGGAGGACACCCAGGATCTGACCCTGGCCTACTATCCTGACCGCTCCATGAATCCCCTCTACGGCAGCGACTACACCAACCGTGTGGTCATGTCCCTGATCTATCAGGGGCTGTTCGCCGTGGATGCCAATAACAATACCACGCCGATTCTCTGCTCCCGGTACCACGTCACCCCGGACAACCGGACCTGGACGATTTATCTGGAGCCCAACGCCACCTTCTCCGACGGCACCCGGGTGACCGTGCAGGATGTGGTGGCCACCTACGAGCAGGCAAGACAGAACGTTTACTATAAGGGCCGCTTCACCCACATTGCCCGGGTGGAGCTGTCCTCCGACGGCGGCGTGGACTTCTTTCTGGACACGCCGTACCAGAACCTGGCGCTGCTGCTGGACATTCCCATCGTCAAGGCCTCGGAGGTGACGGCGGACAATCCCCTGGGCACCGGCCCCTACTCCCTGGAGGACGGCGTGGGCGGCAAACGCCTGCAGCGGGTGGTGAACTGGTGGTGCGGTAACACCAAGCTGGCGGCGACGGATTCTTCCATCGCTCTGGTGGAAGCCAAGTCCCCTGCCCAGCTCCGGGATCAGTTTGAATTCTCCGACGTCAGTCTCGTCTGCACCAATCCCCAGACCGACTCCTACGCCGAATACCGGTGCGACTATGAGCTGTGGGAGATTGACAACGGGTATATGATGTATGTGGGCTGCAACGTCACCTGGAGTAATTTCTTCGACGACGGCACCCTGCGAACCTTCCTCACCTACGGCATCGACCGGGAGACCCTGGTGGAGGAAAATTACAAGGGTCTTGCCCTTCCCGCGACCCTGGCGGCATCCCCCATGTCCCCGTATTACAGCGAGAGCCTGGCGAAAAATTATGGATACGATGAGATGCGCTTCGTGGACGCCGTGGCCAAATACCGGGTGCCAACCAACGAGAAGGGAATCCCCAAAACCCTGAAGCTGCTGGTGAACAGCGACGATTCCGCCCGCCTGCGCTGCGCCCGGAACATTGCCGCCACCCTGACGGAGCTGGGCCTGGTCTGCGAAACCGTGGAAAGGGAAACGTCCACCTATGAAGCCATGATGTCCGCGGGCAACTTTGACATCTATCTCGGCATCACCAAGCTGCCCGCGACCATGGACCTGTCGGAATTCTACCGCCCCTGGGGCGATATGAGCTGGGGCGGCCTGAACAACGAAACCATCTACAACATGGTCAACCAGTCCCTGGCGGACCGGGGCAACTATTATAACCTGCACAAGCTGGTGGCGGACGACGGGCGGATTATCCCCGTGATGTTCGGCTACTACGCCATCTACGCCAAACGCGGCCTGCTCAGCGATCTGACCCCCGCCCGGGACAACGTGTTTTACTACTCCCTGGGCAAGACCATGGAGGACTGTAAGGCTGCCACGGAGTTCAACTGATCGGACAGAATACGAACCTGCCATATACCACACAATCATTTTGGAAAGGAAGACGAAGATGAAACGTGTAATTGCAATGACCCTGGCATTGATTCTGCTGCTGTGCGGCTGCGGCGGAAAGGCGGAGACGCCCACCCTGCCGGAAACCACTGCGGCTCCCACCACCGAACCAACCGCCGAACCCACCGCCGTGCCGGCGACGGAGCCCACCGAACCGCCGGCAACGGAACCGGAAGTCTATGTCAACCCCCTGAACGGCGAAATTCTGGATGAGCCCTTCACCGGCCGGGTGTTTGCCAACACGGTGAGCAACATGCGGGAGAATATTCCCCATGTGGGCGTGACCCAGGCGGACATTCTGTTCGAGTGTTATGTCAACATGGACAGCATTGTGCGCTGTCTGGCGCTGTACACGGACATCGAGAACGTGGACGCCATCGGCTCCACCCGCTCCACCCGTCCCATGTTCAACCAGCTTGCCCAGCACTACGATCTGATCCTGTCCCACGCCGGCGGCTCCAAGCAGACGCTGGAGGACCTGGAAAGCCGGAACGTGGAGAGCATCAACATTGACTCCTGGGCTGTCGCCACCACAGGCGCTTCCTTCCGGGATGAGGACAGCGGCCGCGCCTATGAAAACACCCTCTACGGCATCGGCTCCGGCATCAAGGCCTACGCCGAGTCCGAGGGCTTCCCCATGACCCTGGAGCGGGACTACGGCCTGGACTTTACAGACGACGGCACCCCTGAGGGCGGCGCGGAAGCGAAGGACATCAGCATTACCCTGACCTACCGCAGCGCCAAGAAGGAAACCCGCATGGTCTACGACGAGAGCCTGGGCAAGTATGTCTTTAACCAGTACGGCGAGGCGATGGCCGACCTGAATACGGGCGAACCGGAAGCCTTCCGGAACGTTATTGTCATGTACGCCAGCATTTCCAACGTGGGGCTGTACCATGTGGCTGACTACGATGCAGGCGGCACCGGTTACTTCGCCTGCGGCGGCAGGATCATCCCCATCTCCTGGCTCTGCGGCGGCGACAAGGAGCCCTTCCGCTTCTTCACGGAAAGCGGCGAACCCCTGGAGCTGGGCCGGGGCAATACCTACATTGCCATCTGCACCTCGGAATCCCCTGTGGTCTACTGAACAATGTTTTCCCAAAGCCCGGAGAGAATCCCTCTCCGGGTTTTCTTCCGCCGGGTTCCGGCAGTCCGGCAATGAGCAGTTTGCACCGAAAAATATGTTAAAGATATGGGAATTTAACAAAAATAACACTTTACAACGGTTAGCCCTTATTGTATAATAAATCCGTACGGCGATATCGAATGCCGCGCATGATCTGTAAAATACTGCGTAACGCAGTAATGAAAAATGGAGGAATTACCATGTCTGTTAAAGTTGCAATCAATGGTTTTGGCCGTATCGGCCGTCTGGCTTTCCGTCAGATGTTCGGCGCTGAGGGCTTCGAGATCGTTGCCATCAACGATCTGACCTCCCCCAAGATGCTGGCTCACCTGCTGAAGTACGACTCCACTCAGGGCAACTACGCCGCTATGGGTCACACTGTTGAGGCCGGCGAGGACAACATCGTTGTCGACGGCAAGAAGATCACCATTTACGCCAAGGCCAACGCTGCCGAGCTGCCCTGGGGCGAGCTGGGTGTGGACGTTGTGCTGGAGTGCACCGGCTTCTACACCTCCAAGGCCAAGGCTCAGGCTCACATCGACGCCGGCGCCAAGAAGGTCGTTATCTCCGCTCCTGCCGGCAACGACCTGCCCACCATCGTTTACAACGTCAACCACAACACCCTGACCAAGGAAGACAACATCATCTCCGCCGCTTCCTGCACCACCAACTGCCTGGCTCCCATGGCTAAGGCTCTGAACGACGGCTGGAAGATTCAGTCCGGCATTATGTGCACCATCCACGCCTACACCGGCGACCAGATGATCCTGGACGGCCCCCAGCGCAAGGGCGACCTGCGCCGCTCCCGTGCCGGCGCCGTGAACATCGTGCCCAACTCCACCGGCGCTGCCAAGGCCATCGGCCTGGTCATCCCCGAGCTGAACGGCAAGCTGATCGGCGCTGCCCAGCGTGTGCCCACCCCCACCGGCTCCACCACCATCCTGAACGCCGTCGTGGAAGGCAACCCCACCAAGGAAGAGATCAACGCGCAGATGAAGGCTGAGGCCACCGAGTCCTTCGGCTACAACGAGGACGAGATCGTCTCCTCCGACATCATCGGCATGCGTTTCGGCTCCCTGTTCGATGCCACCCAGACCATGGTCATCAACCTGGGCAACGGCACCAGCCAGGTTCAGGTCGTGTCCTGGTACGACAACGAGAACTCCTACGTTTCTCAGATGGTCCGCACCATCAAGCACTTCGCCACCCTGCTGTAATCCAGCCGGAACGAAAGTACACAGCCATTCCCCGCGCCGGCACCGGCGCGGGGAATTTTTAAGGCGGCGGGGATGCCCCCGCGGGCAATGCGTGCCGGAGTGGCATAACGACACTACACCACCCACGCACGCATTGTCAGCGGCCATAGGCCGCTTTTTTGTGATGGAATTATGGAGAATGGATAGTTTGGGAGTTGTCTTATGGTTTTTTCCAGTTTGATCTTTCTTTACGGCTTCTTTTCCCTGTCGATGTTGGCTTACAGCCTGTGCAGAAGCTGGCGGGCGCAGAATACGGTGCTCCTCATTTC
>CAMAKJ010000032.1 GCA_945836055.1 uncultured Clostridia bacterium
AGAAGTCAAGAAGAAAAAGTGCTAGCGCCGCAACGGGTTTTCGGGTTGGCTGATTTCACGGGCGCAAATCGTGCTCCAGCACCCAAACCAAGCGCGATACCAAACTTCGCTAAGCCCGGATATGAAGTTAAGAATTTTTCAGATGTGGTCAAACATGTGGTCAAAGGCTATTTTAGACCAGAGCAGGGGAGAAGTCAAGAAGAAAAAGTGCTAGTGCTGCAACAGGTTTTTTGGTTGGCTGATTTTATGGGTGCAAACCGTGCTCCAGCACCCAAACCAGGCGCCATACCAACTGGGCCACGCCCGGATTCGCCCGATCATTATACAATATCTGTCGGAAAAATGCAACCGGAAATTGAGATGTTCCCCGGCGTGGGTTGAAAAAGGAATTGTCTTTTGCCCCGGCATCTGCTATGATAGTCGGAAAAAGGGGGAATTCCATGAAAAAGCGCGGACTTTCTCAGGAGATGCTGAAGCTCATTGCCTGCCTGACTATGCTCATCGACCATGTGGGCGCTACGGTGATACTGGAATTATTTGGAACCACCCCGTCGCTGGGGCTGTATTGGCTGTACTGGGCCATGCGGATTGTTGGGCGGATGGCGTTTCCCATTTACTGCTTCCTGCTGGCGGAGGGAGCGCATTACACCCACAGCCCCAGAAAATACGCACTCCGGCTTTTTGTGGGAGCGCTGCTGTCGGAGCTGCCATTTGACACGGCGTTTTTTGGGGGCTGGACGGGGGAGTACCAAAGCGTGATGATTACCCTGCTGCTGGGCTTTTTCGCCTTGGAAGTGATGAAAAAGTGCCGCAATCCTTTCCTGAAGGTCTTGGCTGTGGTGCCCTTCGCGCTGGCCGCGGAGTGGTTGAATACGGATTACGGCGGATACGGCGTGGCGCTGATGGCGCTGTTCGGCCTGACCCGGGAGATGCCTCACCGGGGCTGGCTCCAGCTGGCAGGTATGGCGCTGATTTGCTGGGCCATGGACAGCGCGGCGGTAACCATTGGTGGAATACGGGTGTCCGTGGAGCTGTTTGCCCTGGCTTCCCTGATCCCCATTGCCCTGTATTCCGGCCGGAAAGCCACGTCCAGCCGGGCGGTGCAGATCGGATTCTACCTTTTTTATCCCGTTCATCTGAGCATACTTGCGGGAATTATGGTATTCGTATTCGGGGGATAACTATGCTGAAAATCGCATTGCTGCAGCTTCTGCCAACGGGAAGCGCAGATGGCAACCTGAAAAAGGGCGTGGAAGCCTGCCGAAAGGCAAAAGCGCTGGGGGCGGATATTGCGCTGTTTCCCGAAATGTGGAGCAGCGGCTACCGGATTCCGGAGAATATGGAAGCACTGAAGCGGATGGCTGTTTCCGCAGACGGGGCGTTTGTCTCCGCCTTCGGCGAACTGGCAGCGAAGCTGAATATGGCGATTGCTATCACCTTTCTGGAAAAGACCGGGGGTATGCCCCGAAACAGCGTGTCCCTGTTTGACCGGCATGGCAAGCGCCTTTACACCTACGCTAAGGTACATACCTGTGATTTTGGAGAGGAATGCCGCCTGGAGCGGGGAGAGGACTTTTATGTGTCGGAACTGGATACCCGGGAAGGCCCGGTTCAGGTTGGCAGCATGATCTGTTACGATCGGGAATTCCCGGAGAGTGCCCGGATTCTGATGCTCAAGGGGGCGGAGCTGCTTTTGGTGCCCAACGCCTGCCCCATGGAAATTAACCGCCTGTCCCAGCTACGGGGCCGGGCATATGAAAATATGCTGGCCATTGCCACCTGCAACTATCCCTCCGGGCAGCCGGACTGCAATGGACATTCCACGGCGTTTGACGGGGTGGCCTATCTGCCGGACGATTCTGACTCCCGGGACACCTGCATTCTGGATGCCGGAGAGAAAGAAGGTATTTATCTCGCGGAGTTGGATTTGGATGCTCTCCGGGATTATCGGCGGCAGGAGGTGCACGGCAATGCCTACCGCCGTCCGGAAACGTATGGGATTCTCACGGATGCCGTCATCCGGGAGCCGTTTGTTCGGCCGGATCGGAGAAAATGAATCCAAAATCGGCGCACCCGGGCAAAGCAGCCTGGGTGCGCCGCTGCTTTCGTGCGCCGCTGTTTTCGAAGGATTTATAAATCCATCAGCTCCGCCTTTTGCTGCTGGGTCAGATGTCGCTTTTTACGCAGAAGGAAGCGAAGCAGGAGCCTGACGGCGGTAATACTGTTTCCGATAAGGACGGCGGCAGCGGAGGGGCGGGAGGCCTGCTCCAGACTGGCGGCGCTGAGGAAAACAGAGAGCAGCAGCACTTCCACGAGTACCGACAGGATCAGTTCTGCCAGATCGATGACCAGCTTTGCCGTATCGGAGGAAAACCGATCCCGCAGGAAGAGCTGAAAGCGGAAGGCAAGACCCAAGGCGGCGGCGACCAAAATGAGCAACATCGGATCAAGTGTTTTCATTGCGTTTCTCCTCCCGGTAACGAGAAATGAGCAGGTTGGCGGCCTCGAAATCGATTTTGTCCTCAATTGTCAGGCGCTGAATCAGTTTGATGTAGCGTTCATCCTCATGTGTTTCAGCGGCGTTGATTTTCGCGATCAACTGATCCAGACGGCTGCGGACAGTGGGGTAGGATATGCCGTAGACTTTGGCTAGCTGCTTCAGGGAGCCGGAGGCCAGGATAAACTGTTTCATAAATGCAAGATCGGCCGCGTCCAGCTCCGTGAGCCATTTTGGAAATGCGTCCATTTCACCACTCCTTCAATTTAATTTATCTATACTGATTATAACGCTTAATATTATTAAAGTCAATATGAATAAAATAAATTTTTGGGGATGGATTGAATTGAACAGAACAATGCAGCCTTTTGCCAGCGGACAGGATGGTATGGCAGCCCACGGCAATCGTTGTATTTCCATTCGCTGCGCGAGAATCGTTACCAATCCGCCTGTAATTCCTTTGCCAGGGGCAGGGTATGGAAAATCTGGGCTGTTATGGACTTATAGACGCGGATGTCGGTGGTTTTGCGCAGCTGCTTGCCCAGCTTTTCGCTGCCCTCGAAGCGGCGCAGAAGGTAGAACCAGTTTTCCTTCAGCCGAAACATGGCGTTCCGGGGGCCGCCGAACTGCTCGGTGTAGGTTTCCAGAAGCGCGTCAAAGAAGGCTTCCAGCGCCGGAACCGTGGTGCCGCCGGGGGTCAGCATTCCCGGGTCGCCGATCAGTCCACGGCCGATCATCACGGCGCCGACCTGAGGAAATTGTTCCCGGAATGCCTGAATATCGGAAAGAGTGCAGAGGTTTCCGTTGTAGCAAAGCGGGTTTTTGCTGTTTTCCAGGGCATAGCGAAACCAGTCCATGTGTACGTCGCTGCTGTAGAATTCCTTCCGCACCCGGGGGTGGAGGGTCAGCTCCCGGATGGGGTAGCGGTTGAACACCTCCAACAGGGCGGGAAACTCTTCGGGAGACTGGATTCCAAGCCGGGTTTTCACAGAAATGGCAATGGGGCACTTGGCAAACACCGCGTCCAGAAACCGGTCGAGGCTTTCCGGGTTACTGAGCATTCCCGCACCCTTGCCCTTGGCGGTCACTGTCCCCGAGGGACAGCCCAGATTGAGGTTGACCTCCTCATATCCCCGGTCACGGATGACCTCAGCCGCCCAGAGAAAGTCCTCGGGCACCTTGGTCAGCACCTGGGGAACGGCGGCAAAGGCAGCGCTGCCCGCTTCCGGCAGCTCACGGCTCTCCCGGGCGGTAAGCTGGCGGTGGACGGTGGGGGAGAAGAAGGGCATATAGTAGCGGTCAACGCCGGGAAAGTATTTGTGATGCAGACGGCGGTACACGCTGTCCGTCAGCCCCTCCATGGGGGCGAAATAGTAGCGCATCGGGTAAACGCCTCCTGAAATGCAAAATGCAAAATGATAAATGCAGAATGGAGGTGTCCCCGAATTCAGCATGATACATTTTGCATTCAGCATTCTTATTTCAGATTTCCATAATCACGGGCAGGATCATGGGATTGCGCTTGGTGGTCTTATAGAGGTAGCCGCTGAGGTCGTTCTTGATGGCGGATTTGATAGCGGCCCAATCCCGCACCCGCTTGCGCTGGCAGCGGTCGATGGCCTCCATGGCGACGCTCCGCAGCTCGCTCATCAGGTCTTCGGACTCCTTGACGTAGATGAAGCCCCGGGTGATGATGTCCGGGCCGGTGATGACGCTGCCGTCCTCGCTGCTTAAGTTGACGCAGACCACAATCATGCCGTCCTCGGCCAGATGCTTGCGGTCCCGGAGCACCACGCTGCCCACGTCGCCCACACCGCTGCCGTCCACGAATACCCGCCCGGCGGTCACGGTGCCGTTTACCTTGCAGGTCTTGCCGGTAAGCTCAAATACCGTGCCGATTTCGCCGATGTGAACGTTCCGGGGGTTCATGCCCATGGACTGGGCCAGCTTGGAGTGCAGCTGCAGGTGCCGCTGCTCGCCGTGGACGGGGATGAAGAACTTGGGGCGAACCAGGCCGTGGACGATCTTCAGCTCCTCCTGGCAGGCGTGGCCGGAGACGTGCAGGCCCTCGCTCTTTTCGTAGACCACGTCCGCGCCCTTGCGGTACAGCTCGTTAATGATGTTGCTGATGGATTTTTCGTTGCCGGGAATGGCAGAGGCGGAAATGATAATCCGGTCGCCGGCTACGATTTCCACCTGCTTGTGGGTGCTGAAGGCCATCCGGTACAGGGCGGACATATTCTCACCCTGGGAGCCGGTGGAGACAATGACGATTTTGTTTTTGGGCAGGCTCTTGATGGAGGCCAAATCCACAATGGTGCCCGGCTTCACCTTCAGGTAGCCCAGCTCCTGGGCGACCTTCAGCATGTTCTCCATGCTCCGCCCGGACACGGCCACCTTCCGCCCGTAGCGCTGGGCGGTGGAGAGAATGGACTGAATCCGGTGCATATTGGAGGCGAAGGTGGTGACGATGATCCGCTGGTCGCAGTTGCGGAACTGCCGGTCCAGGCTGTCGGCCACCACGTTTTCGCTGGGGGTGTAGCCCTGCCGCTCCACGTTGGTGGAGTCCGCCAGCAGCGCAAGCACGCCCTGGTTGCCCAGCTCACCCAGCCGCGCAAGGTCCATCATGCCGTCCTTGGAGGTGGGGTCAATCTTGAAGTCACCGGTGAACACCACGGTGCCCACAGGGGTGCGGATGGCGAAGGCCACCGCGTCGGGAATGGAATGGTTGACGTGGATGAACTCCACGGTGAAGCACCCGGCCTTTACCACATCACCGGGCTTGTGGGTGATGAGCTTGACCTTGTCCGCCAGCTTATGCTCCTCCAGCTTCAGCTTAATCAGGCCGTTGGTCATGGCGGTACCGTGAATGGGGCAGTTTAAGTCCCGCATGGCATAGGGAATGGAACCGATGTGGTCCTCGTGACCGTGGGTGATGAACATGCCCCGCAGCTTCTTCTGGTTGGCAACCAGATAGGAAAAGTCGGGGATGACCAGATCCACGCCGTACATATCCTCCTCGGGGAAGCCAACGCCGCAGTCCACCACGATCATATCCTTGCCGTACTCCAGGACGGTGCAGTTCTTTCCGATCTCGTCCAGACCGCCCAGAGGAATGATTTTCAGTTTTTCAGCCAATTTTATTGATAACTCCTTTCAAATGGTAAACAAAAATGCCGTTCAGGCAAAACAAGCAGGCAGCCGCTCTCCCAAAATCCAGCCCCGAATCGCTTTTTTCGGGGAGAACGCCCGCTCATCTTTTCTGTTTGAAAATGTGAAATGCCCGGGTAAAGCCCGTCCCCGGCGCCATCATGTATAGTATAACACAATTTTGCGGAAAAGTATACAGGTTTTTTTCGGGCCTTTTAACACATTTCCAAGGAAAAGGAGTTGCACCTTTTCGTTGGATTTGCTATAATAGCGGGTGTAGTATGGATTGCTGTAGCTAACCGGGGTTCAAAGGAGGCGGCATGAGCGTGAACCGAAAGCTGACAAGGCTGCTCAGGCCTGGAATGGGCGCTTATTTTTTCATCATGGCGGCGTTCTGCGCTGCGGCGCTGCTGCTGGGGCACTACTGGCTGGCCGTGGGCGAGATGGCCGTGACCGTGGTGGTGTTCCTGCTGTACATTCTGGACAGAACCCATCGGGAGCGCCAGATTCAGCGCTATATTCAGTCCGCTTCCAACACCCTGGAGGCGTCCAGCGGCGGGGAAGCGCCCCTCCCGGCGGTGATGATCCGCCTGGGGGACGGGGACATCGTCTGGGGCAACCACCGGTTCAGTGAGCTGACAGGATACGCGGACACCATGACGGAGCTGCGGCTGGAGGAAGTGCTGCCGGATTTCTCCCTGGACTGGCTCACCGCCGGGAAGACCGAGTGCCCCGGGGACGCGGTTCTGGGTAACCGCCGCTACCGGGTCTATGGCACCACCATCCGGGCGGAGGACACCAAGGGCACCATGCTGGGGGTGCTGTACTTCTCCGACCTGACGGAGCTGTACCAGGTGCGGGACGAGTATATCCGTTCCCGCCCGGTGATTTCCATTATCCTCATCGACAACTACGAGGAGCTGACCAAAAACCTGACGGAAAGCGCCATTTCCACCCTGAACGCCAAGCTCAACGAAACCATCACCCAGTGGACGGAGGGGTACAACGGCCTGCTCCGCCGCCTGGAGCGCAACCGCTTCCTGTTTATCTTTGAAAAGCGGGATCTGGACCGGGCGAAGGAGGACAAATTCTCGCTGCTGGAAACCATTCACGAAATTGTCAGTCCTACCGGACTGCCGGCCTCTGTCTCCATCGGTCTGGGCGTGGACGGCGTGAACTTTGAGGAAGGGTACAATTTTGCGGCCCTTGGTATTGAAATGGCACTGAGCCGGGGCGGCGACCAGGCCGTCATCAAGGACCGGGTCAACTTCACCTTCTACGGCGGCCGGAACAAGGAAGCGGACTACCGCAGCAAGGTGCGCTCCCGGGTGACCGCCAACTCCCTCATGGAGCTGATCGGCCAGAGCGGCCGGGTGTTCATCATGGGACACAAGAACGCCGACCTGGATGCCCTGGGCGCGGCCATGGGCGTCAGCTGCCTGTGCCGGAAGAAGGGGAAAAAGGCCAATATTGTCATAGACCTGGAGAATAACGCCGCCGGAAAGCTGATTCAGGCCATTCAGGCCGTGCCGGAGTACAAGGACGTGTTCGTGTCCGGTCAGGACGCCCTGCTCATGGCGGATAACCGGAGCATCCTCATTGTGGTGGATACCAACCGACCGGATCAGGTGGAGTGCAGGCCCCTGCTGGAAGCCATTTCCAAGGTCTGCGTGGTGGATCACCATCGCCGGGCGGCGGATTATATCAACCCCGTGGTGGTCAACCTCCACGAGCCATACGCCTCCTCCACGGCGGAGCTGGTGACGGAGGTTTTGATGTATGCCGTGGAAACGAAGGATGTGCTGCCCATTGAGGCCGAGAGCCTGATGGCGGGCATCTGCCTGGACACCAAGTTTTTCAACGTCCGCACCGGCGAGCGTACCTTTGAGGCCGCAGCGGTTCTGCGGCGGCTGGGCGCGGATACTACGGAGGTCAAGAAGCTGCTGCAAAACGACTTCCAGGACACCATGGCGAAGTACCAGATCATCAAGTCCTCCCGGCTCTACCGGCAGGAGATTGCCATTGCGGCCCTGAATACCGCCACTACCCGTGTGCTGGCGGCCCAGGCGGCGGACGAGCTGCTGAACATCTCCGGCATCACCGCCTCCTTCGTCCTCTATCCCGACGGGGATCAGGTGATTATTTCCGCCCGGAGCATCGGCACCGCCAATGTGCAGATGATTCTGGAGCCTCTGGGGGGCGGCGGCAACACCGCCACGGCAGGAGCGCAGATGAAGCACACCACCGTCAAGGAAGCGCTGGACGCGCTGGTTGCCTCCATTGACAAATTCTACGAGGAATAAACCCAATTCAAGGAGATTAAGGATTATGAAAGTGATTTTATTGCAGGACGTAAAGGGTAAGGGCAAAAAGGGTCAGTTGATCGAGGTTTCCGACGGCTATGCCCGGAACTTCATGCTGCCCCGGAAGCTGGCCACGGAGGCGACTCCCGACGCCGTGAACACCATGCGTATGAACGACAAGGCCAACCAGGAGCGGATTGCCCGGGAGAAGGCCGAGGCCATGGAAACTGCCAAGAAGCTGCGGGAAATGACCGTCACAGTCACCGCCAAGGGCGGCGGCGCGGGACGGCTGTTCGGCTCCGTGACCAACCAGGAAATCGCCGATGCCCTTGCCAAGACCGGCATCCAGCTGGACAAGCGGAAGATTACCATTGCCGAGCCCATCAAGAACGTGGGCACCTACACCGTCACCTGCAAGCTGGGCTATGAGATTTCCGCGCCCCTGACGGTGAAGATTGTGGAAGGCTAAACAGCCTTTTGCAAGGCGGAGACGCGCTGCTATTTTACGGAGAAAGGAGAATTTGCCATGGATGAAGAGCTTCTGTCCCGGCAGCAGCCCCAGTCGCTGGAGGCGGAGCAGGCGGTTTTGGGCTCCATCCTCATCGACAGCCGGTGCATCACCGACGTGGTGGGGATTCTGAAGCCGGAGGACTTTTACCTGCAGCAGAACCGGGAGATTTATGAAACCATCTACACCATGTTCAATTTCTCCCAGACCATTGACCCGGTTACGGTGCTGGACAAGCTGAAGGAGCTGGGCTACTACCACGACAATTCCCGGGATTACATCCTCCAGCTCATGGAGATCACCCCCACCGCCGCCAACGTTACCCGCTACGCGGATATCGTTCGGGAAAAGTCCATGCTCCGGGGGCTGAACCAGGCGGCGACAGACATCCAGCAGATGGTTGCCGAAGAGGTGGGCACCCCGGCGGAAATGCTGGAATCCGCCGAAAAGAAGATTTACGCCCTGCGCAAGGGCGAGCGGGGAGATTCCCTGGAGCACATCGGCACCACACTGCACAAGGTGTTCGACCGCCTGACGGAGCTGAGCCAGTCCGACTCCATGATTCCCGGCCTGTCCACCGGACTGCGGGATCTGGACACCCGGATCAACGGATTGAATAAATCCGACCTTCTGCTCATCGCTGCCCGTCCCGCCATGGGCAAGTCCGCCTTTGCCCTGAACATTGGCGTGAACGTGGCGAAGAAATACAAGAAAACCGTGGCGATTTTCAACCTGGAAATGTCCCGGGAGCAGCTGGCCATGCGTCTGCTATCCAGCGAGGGCTTTGTGGAGCTGCAGAAGCTGGCTACCGGAAAGCTGTCGGAGGAGGAGTGGAGCAAGCTGTGCATGGCTTCCGCCGCTCTGAGCCAGACGGACATCCGCATTGACGACAACCCCTCTGTCACCGTGGCGGACATCAATGCCAAGTGCCGGAGACTGGACAATCTGGGGCTGGTGATTATCGACTATCTCCAACTGATGCAGGGCTCCGGCTACGGCAAGAACAGCGACAACCGGGTGACGGTGGTGGGTGAGATTTCCCGTTCCTTAAAAATCATGGCCAAGGAGCTGGACGTGCCGGTGATCTGCCTGAGCCAGCTGTCCCGCGCGGTGGAGAGCCGTACCGACAAGCGGCCCATTCTGTCCGACCTCCGGGAATCCGGCGCCATCGAGCAGGACGCGGATTCCGTCATGTTCCTCTACCGGGACGAATACTACCATGAAAACACCGAGGACAAGGGCGTGGCGGAGTGCATCGTGGCGAAAAACCGCCACGGTGAGACCGGCGCCGTGAAGCTGCAATGGATCGGACAGTACCAGACCTTTGCCGACCGGGAGTGGAAGCATGCAGAATAAGCTCCTGTCCATGATCCGGCAGTACGATATGCTTTCGCCGGGAGATTCGGTCATCTGTGCCGTCTCCGGTGGGGCGGATTCCGTGGCGCTGCTGTTTGCCCTGTATCTTTTAAAAGACAGGCTGGGCATCCGCCTGGAAGCCGCCCATTTTAACCACCGCCTCCGGGGTCAGGAATCCGACGAGGACGAAGCCTTTGTCCGGGGGCTGTGCAGCCAATATGACATTCCCCTCCATGTGGGCACCGGAGAGGTCAAGGCCGGCAAGAAGGGCCTGGAGGCCGCCGCCCGGGACGCCCGGTACGGTTTTTTGCTGAGCCTGGACGGGAAAATCGCCACCGCCCACACCGCCGATGACAACGCCGAAACGGTGCTGATGCGCCTGATTCGGGGCACCGGCCTGAAGGGGCTGGGGGCGATCGCTCCGGTCAGCGGCAGGGTTATCCGGCCCATGCTCCTTACCAATCGGCAGGAGGTGGAGGACTTTCTGGCAGTCTGGGGCCTTCCCCACCGGGAGGACAGCTCCAACGCCTCCGACGCCTTCCTTCGCAACCGTCTCCGGCATGACGTGATGCCCCTGCTGAAGGCGGAAAACCCCCGGTTGGCGGAGAACCTGTCCCGGATGGCGCTCCGGCTGCGGCAGGACGAGGATTTTCTCCGGCAGCAGGCGGACTGGGATTCCCTTCCCGGGGTGGAAGCGCTGAAGATCATGCCGGAGGCAATTCGCAGCCGCTGCATTGAGGCTTTCTTAAAGCAAAACGGCGTTCCCGAGCCGGAGGATTCCCACATTTCCGCGGTGGAGGACATTCTATATTCCGACAGACCCTCCGCCCGGGTCAACCTCCCCGGCGGCGTAACCGTTACGCGGCAGTATGACCGGCTGGAAGCGGAGAACGGGGAGCCGGTTCCGGAACCGGCGGTTGTGCCCTGTCCCGGCGAGGTGCTCTACGGAGACTACCGCGTAACCTGCGCTCCGGCGGGGGAAATAATCAATACCACGGACACCTTTACGGTGTGTCCCGTGGGACAAGTGATTCTCAGGCCCCGGAAAAGCGGGGACCTTATCCGACTGAAGGGCGGAACCAAGAGCCTGAAAAAGCTGTTCATCGACCGGAAAATCCCTGCCGCCCGGCGGGAACAAATTCCGGTGGTCTGCGATAAGCAGGGCGTTTTGGGCGTGTATTCCATTGGCGTTCATGTTGACCGCGCCGCCGGGGAAAAACCCGGGGTGACGATCCATTTTGAAAAATACAGAGCGTAAGGGAGACAAGACTATGGAACAGGATATTCAGGAAATTCTTCTGACCGAGCAGCAGATCAAGACCCGCATCCGGGAGCTGGGCGAGATCCTGACGGCGGAGTACGCGGGAAAGGACCCCGTCATTGTGGGCGTTCTGAAGGGTGTCGTGGTGTTTTACGCGGATATGATCCGGGAAATCAAGGTACCCTGCCAGATGGACTTCATGTGGATTTCCTCCTATGCGGGCACCAATTCCACCGGGAAGATGGAGGTCAAGCGGGATATTTCCGCGGATATCAAGGGCCGCCATGTGCTGATTCTGGAGGACATTTACGACACCGGCAGTTCCCTGGATTTTACCTACCGGCACCTGCTTGCCCGGAAACCCGCTTCCCTGAAGATCTGCACGCTGCTGGATAAGCCGGAGCGCCGCCGCCCCGGCATCCATCTGGTGCCGGACTATGTGGGGTTCACCATTCCCAACGCCTTCGTGGTGGGCTACGGTCTGGACTATAACGAGCACTACCGGAATCTGCCCTATGTCGGGGTACTGAAGCCGGAAGCCTATGAATCATAAGGAGAATTTCCAATTTGAAAAAGAGTAGATGGATCCCTCTTGTTGTGTATGTGGCGCTGCTGCTTCTGTTTTTCTCCTGGGCGAACAACCTGTTTGACAGCAGGCAAAACAGCATACCCTACTCCCAGGTGGTGGAGCTGTTCCGCCAGGAGCAGGTGCGGCAGTTTGTGGTGGAGGATCAGACCATCACATTGTATCTGCGAACCCCCTATAACGGCCAGACCACCGTTACCACCGACCTGGCAGACCCGGCCAGCTTCCGGCAGGAGATGAACGAGCTGCTGACCCAGCAGTCGGAATCCGGCGTGCTGGAGAAATACGACTTTGTCCCGGAGAAGGGCTTTTCCCCCTTCACACTGATTCTGCCGCTGCTGGTGGTGGGACTGGTGCTGCTGCTTGTATGGGCGATGCTTATGGGACGGATGAACAGCGGCGGAAATCCCCTGAACAATTTCGGCAAGGCGCGGACGGTTCTCGGCGTTCCCGGGGACAAGAAGGTGACCTTTGACGATGTGGCCGGGGCGGATGAAGAAAAGGAAGAGCTGCAGGAGGTCGTGGACTTCCTGAAAAATCCAGAGAAGTTCACCCAGATCGGCGCCCGGATTCCCCATGGAATTCTGCTGGTCGGCCCTCCCGGCACCGGTAAAACCCTGCTGGCCCGGGCGGTGGCAGGGGAGGCCGGGGTGCAGTTTCTGTCCATTTCCGGCTCGGACTTTGTGGAAATGTACGTCGGCGTGGGCGCAAGCCGCGTCCGCGACCTGTTTGAGCAGGCAAAGAAAATCGCCCCTGCCATCGTGTTCATCGACGAGATCGACGCCGTCGGCCGCAAGCGCGGCTCCGGACTGGGCGGCGGACACGATGAAAAGGAGCAGACCCTGAACCAGCTGCTGGTGGAGA
>CAMAKJ010000033.1 GCA_945836055.1 uncultured Clostridia bacterium
CAAACTGCCCCCTGTCCATGAACGGACAGGGGGCAGTATTGGTTTATGCCCGGCGTTTCCGGATAAGTGCCAGCAGTCCGGTTCCGGACAAGAGCGTCCCTGCAGCCCACAGAAACGGAGCGGTGCTCTGACCGGTGGGCGGCGGTTCCGTCCCGTTTCCCTTAGGCTGAACCGTAATCTGCCAGATGTCCTCGTAGGGCAGCTCCACCACAAAGGCATCGGTTCTCCTGGCGTTTTCCGTCAGAGTCACAAGGTACAGCCCCGGCTCCAAATCGGGGAAATCGGCACTGCCGCTTTCGTTCACTTTCTGTGTGTTCCCTGTCGCTCCGGCGTGCTCCGCCAGCCAGGGTGCCAGCGCTTCCGAAGGAAGGTCTCCCCACCGTACCAGTCCCCCGCCGAACGCCTCGTCCAGCCGGTAGCCGCCGGTCACCGGGGTGCCCGCATGGTACAGCGTCACCGCGACCCCCTCCTCTCCCGTCTCCACCCGGATGGAACCGGTTTGCGCGGCCCTGGCCCGGGGCACGGACAGCAGCAGAATTCCAAGGGTCAACACCGTCATCAGCATTCTTCTGCGCATCGCCTTTCTCCTTTCCCGTTTTGCTGCCAGTATAGCATTTCCCCGCAGGGCAAGCAGTCGAAGCGGCGTGGCCGTGGAAAAAAGAAAGCGCAAAAAGCCGCCGAATCAGCTTTTTTTCACAGCTTATCCGGCGGAATTCTGCTCACAATATCAGTTTTTGGAAATCTCGTCCGCAGCGGCGGGGGTCAGGTGCATCACCTGGCGCTGGTATTCGGAGATACCGGCAGCCAGCACGTCCATGGCCCGCTCCAGGTCCTCCTGCTTCAGCACATAGGCGATTCGCACCTCGTTGATGCCCTTGCCGGGGGTTTCATAGAAGGGCGCGCCGGGGGCGAACATAACCGTGTCCCCCTGATAGTCGAAGTGCTCCAGCAGCCAGTACTGGAACTTGTCCGCGTCGTCCACCGGGAGGCTGGCCATCAGGTAGAATGCGCCCATAGGCTCCTCCACCACCACGCCGGGAATCCGGCGCAGTCTGGATACCACGGTATCCCGGCGGCGGCGGTATTCCGCCTTGCTCCGGCGGAAGAATGCATGGTCAACGCTGTACAGCGCCGCAGCGCCGATCTGGTCGATGGTGGCCACGGACAGCCGGGACTGGCAAAACTTCAGAATGGCGGCCTGCAGTTCCTTGTTTCGGGTCACGACACAGCCCACCCGGGCGCCGCAGGCGGAGAACCGCTTGGACGCCGAGTCGATGATCACCAGGTTTTCGTCAATGTCCCGGAAGCGGGCCATGGTTGGCACGCCGAACTTGTCATCGTAGCAGAACTCCCGGTAAACCTCGTCGCAGATGAGATACAGGCTGTGCTCCTTGGCAATGTCGGCAATCATCCGCATCTCCGTCTGATCCAGCACCACGCCGGTGGGATTGCCGGGGTTGGTAATCAGGATGGCCCGGGTGTTCTTGGTAATCAGGCTCTCGATGCGCTCCCGCTTGGCATAGCGGTAGCCCTCCCAGGGGTTGGTGGGCAGAGCACGGATGACACCGCCCGCCGCGTGGACGAAGGTGGTGTAGTTGGGATAGTAAGGCTCCGGGATGATGACCTCGGTGTAAGGATCCAGAATGCTCAGGCAGGTCATCAGCAGCGCCTCGCTGCCGCCGGTGGTGATGAGCACGTCGTTGGGCTCCAAATCCACACCCAGATCGTGATAGTAGCCCCGCACCGCGTCAATGAGCACGGGCATTCCAGGGGATTCCGCGTAGGCCAGGGTCTTGCGGTCAAAGCTCCGCACCGCGTCGAAATAGGCCTGGGGCGTGGGCAGGTCCGGCTGGCCGATATTCAGGTGGTAGATTTTTTTACCCTGCTTCTCGGCTTCCACGGCATAGGGATGGAACTTGCGCATGGGAGAGGGTTCACATCGGTTTGCGTTGATGGATATCTGCATAATGACCTCCACCGGCGGTCATTCCGCCGGATTTTCTGTATTCTTTCGTAAGGCGAACCACCTCGGGGGTGAGAATCGCCAACGCAATCAAGTTGGGAATGACCATCAGGCCGTTGACGGTCTCCGCCGCCGACCACACCGTGCCGGTGCCCATGCAGGCGCCTGCTACCACAGCGGCAGTCTGAGCAAAGGCAAAAGGCTTCCAGGCCTTCGCGCCGTAGAGAAACTGAGCGCACCGGGCGCCGTACAGCCCCCAGCCCAGCACCGTGGCAAAGGCGAAGCAGGCCAGAGCCGCCGCAAGGAAAACAGCCGCAAAGCTGCCGTAGACGGAGGCAAAGGCCTGGGTGGTCAGTTCCCCGCCCACGTCCACACCATAGGGAATGGGTACGCCGCTGGTGAGAATAACCAGCGCCGTCAGGGTGCAGATGAGGATGGTGTCCAGAAACACCTCGATCATGCCCATCAGTCCCTGCTCCGCCGGATGGGAAACCGCCGCGGAAGCGTGGGCAATGGACGCCGTGCCCATTCCGGCCTCGTTGGTAAACACGCCCCGGCTGCAGCCCACCCGGAGCGCCTGAAAGGCGGAGCCCAGCGCGCCGCCGGTGACCGCCCGGGGAGAAAACGCGCCCTCCGCAATGGCGGCAAAGGCCCCGGGAAGCGCCCGGAATCGGACAATCAGCGCCCCGGCGCAGAGCAGAATGTAGGCAGCAGAGACAAAGGGCACCAGCCGCTCCGCCACCGCGCCGATTCGTTTTACGCCGCCGAGAACCGTGACGCCAATCAGCACCGCAAGCGCCAGCCCCATAAAGAAATTCCCCAGCCGGGTTTCCGTCCCGCCGAACCGGGTCACAACTCCGTTGACGCCGGAAATCACCGCGTTGACCTGGGCCGCGTTTCCCACGCCGAAGGCGGCGATGACCCCGAATATGCAGTAGGCCTTAGCCAGGGGGGTGAACTTTTCTCCCAGACCGCGGGAAATCACGTACATCGGCCCGCCAACGTAACCGTCCCCGGATTTCACCCGGTAGCGCAGCGCCAGGGTAACCTCGGCGTATTTCGTCACCATGCCCAGAATCCCGCAGACCCACATCCAGAAAATGGCTCCCGGGCCGCCCAGGCAGATTGCCCCTGCAACCCCCGCCAGATTTCCGGTGCCCACGGTCGCCGCCAGCGCCGTACACAGGGCCTGAAAGGGCGATACGCCCTCCCTGCTTTTCGCTCCGGGGCAGAGCTTGGCAAAAAACTCCCGCAGCGCCCGGGGAAACAGGGTCAGCTGGACGAACCGAAGCCGCAGGCTCAGAAACAGTCCCACGCCCAGAATCAGCACCAGCGCCGGTGCGCCCCAGACGATCGCATTCAGGCAATCAAGGTATTTGGTCATGTTGTCCTCCCAGCATACCACTTTTTTGTGAAAACTGCAAGAGAAAAAAGCAAAAAATGTCAAAAAAGCGGCTCTTCTTTTGAAGAACCGCTTTTGTATTGGGATATTCCGGTGTTATTCCCAGGCTGCCCAGACCTCGGGGCAATACCCAACCGTCGCCTGCTTGCCGTTGCGCACGATGGGTGTTTTCATGAGGGCAGGGTTGTCAAACACCTTATCCTCCTTGGCTTTAGGGTCGTCCATGTACTTCATGAGGGTGATTTCCGGGGATTTTCCCTCCCAGTCGATGAGGTTGTCAATGCCTCCCACCGCCCGCAGGACGCTGTCGAATTCCCAGCCGGACATGCCGTAGGCCTTCAGGTCGATGGACTGGAATTTGATCCGGCGCTCCTTGAAATACCGCTCCGCCTTTTTGGTGTCGAAGCACTTGCTTTTTCCGAAAATCTGAATGTTCAATACATAACCTCCATCAGGCACAGTCCCTGGGCAGGCGCCAGGAAACCGGCCTGTTCCCGTTTTCCGCCAAACAGCGCTTCCATACTCTCCGGGCTCCGTTGACCCCGGCCAACCTCCACCAGGGTACCCACCAGAATGCGCACCATGTTGTAAAGAAATCCATTTCCCGTAAAGGTAAGCCGAATCTCTTCGCCCTGATGCTGAATGTCGATGGCGTCCAGCCGCCGGAAGGTGGATTTTTTCATCTTGGCGTTGCCGCAGAAAGCCGAAAAATCGTGCTCCCCGATCAACCGCGCCGCCGCCTGTCTCATGGCTTCCAGATCAAGCCTTTCCGGCATCACCGCCACATACCGCCGCTCAAACACGCAGGGCTGCTCCGAATTCCAGATGCGGTAGCAGTAGGTTTTGCTCCGGGCATTTAAGCGGGCATGGAACCGGGGCGGCACGTCCACACAGGAGTATATGCCGATGTCCTCCGGAAGATACCGCCGCAACTGCCGCAGGATTTCCTCAGCGCTCAGGCCGCTGTCGCAGTGGAAATTCGCTACCTGTCCCAAGGCGTGTACCCCGGCGTCGGTGCGTCCGCTTCCTGTGACCTCGATGGGCTGCGCCAAAATCCGGGATAGTGCCGTTTCCAGCTTGCCCTGGATGGTATCCTCCCGCCCGGGCAGACGCTGCCAGCCCCGGTAACGGGTGCCGTCGTAGCAAAGATCAAGCCGCAGATTCCGCATAGCTTTCCAATTCCTCTCTGGCCTCCCGCTCGGTATCCGCCGAGAACAGGAACTTGCCGTATCTGTCGTACACCTGAACGTGTCCACCCACATTGCGCATCTGATACATAGCCATCCGCCTTTCTCCTGGTTTCTGGTTTCTGGTTTCTGGCTATAGTATAGCGCATTAATAGTCCAATAAAACGGACTCATTTCGCTGCGGGCGCTTCTTTTTTCACATGGGTGGACAGCCATTGCAGGATGTCGCCGAAGATTTCTTCCCTGTTGATTTCGTTGAGCAGCTCGTGGCGGCACAGGGGATAAATATGTACGTCCACATCCGTCATGCCCGCCTTGCGGAAGGCATCCGCCGCTTTCCGGACGCCCTTGCCGTAGCTTCCCACCGGGTCGTCCCCGCCGGCGATGAAGAACACCGGCAGATCCTTGCGCATGGCAGCCAGATTCTTCGGCTGCTCGATATACAAAATGCCGGTCATCATATCCCGAAGAAGCCCTGTAGAAGCGGTAAAGCCGCACAGGGGATGGGCAATGTAGGCGTCCACGATTTTGGCGTCCCGGGTCAGCCAGTCGAATTCGGTGCGGGGATGCTCCACCCGTTTGTTGTAGCCGCCGAACACCAGATTCTGAAGACGCGCGCTGGGGTTCGTCTCCCCCACCTTTTTGCACTCGCCTTCCACAATTTTGATCACGGCGGGCAGGGCGAAGGCCGGCTGCCAGCCGGTACCGCAGATAATCGCCGCGTCAATGCCGCTGTCGGGATATTTACACAGAATGGTTCTTGCCATAAAGGAGCCCATAGAGTGACCAAACAGGACGTAGGGCAGCTCGGGATACTCCGCCTTTGTCATTTCCAGCAAATGGTAGCTGTCCGCCACAGCATTGAACCAGCCTCCGGTAAAATAGCCCTGAACGCCCTCGCTGCCGATGGACTGGCCGTGGCCCATATGGTCCTCGGCAACCACAAGAAAGCCCCGCCGGGTCAGGAACTCGGCGAATCCATCGTACCGCTCGATATATTCCGCAATGCCGTGGACAATCTGCAATACCGCCTTGGGTTCCCCCTCGGGCGACCAGCGGCAGCCATGGATTTTCCCCGCGCCGCAGGAATCAAACCAGAAGTCCTCTCTCATTCCACTACCTCATAATCCGCATCGGTGATGGCCTGCTTCACGGCGGCGATGTCCGCTCTGCCGGTCACAGTGACGGTTTTGGCCTGTAAATCCACCACGGCGTCATCCACGCCGGGGACGGCCTTGCAGACCTTCTCCACCTGGGCCTTGCAGTGATTGCACATCATACCGTTGACTTTTATAACCGTTTCCATTGCTTTTTCCTCCTCGATACGTTTCGTTTCCGCCTCCGCTGGGAGGCGGTTTATATTTTGAAAAAACGCAGCCGCAGGGCATTGGTCACCGCGAACACGCTGCTCCGGCGCATAGCCGCCGACTCCAGGGCGAATTCCATTGACTATTCCCGCAATTTATGGTACTATTCTACCATGCTGAGTGAAAAAAGCAAGTATGTACTATTCTTCCCTATTGGATACCGTGGAGGAATGTGTGGAAGAGATTCTGTAGTTGGTCAGCGGAAGGCACAAAGCCCTGATTCTCCGGTATCCGTCCCAGGGGAAGCTGCGAATGCTGACCCGGCAGCTGCAGGAGCTGAAATCCGACAAGCTCGTTCACTGGGAGGTCTGCCCCGCCTTTCCGCACAAGATTGCGTACTCCCCGACGGAAACAGACTTCAGCCGCGTGCCAATCCCGGTCGCCATGCGGGACTGGGATCGGTTTATCTGCAAAACCAAAATTCAGAGCCATGCTGCTTTATGATGGGAACCAATCCCATCGCCAATCCAACGAAAGGTTAGGAATTACCATGAACATCAAAATTACGTCCGACAGCACCTGTGACCTCTCCCCGGAAATTCTGGAAGCCTACGGCATCACCCTCATCCCCCTGACGGTCATTATGGACGACAGGGATTACAAGGACGGCGTGACCATCACCCCCGGCGAGGTATTTGCCCATGTTGCCGCAGGCGGCGCGCTTTGCTCCACCTCAGCGGTCAGTGTGGGGGAATACCAGGAGTTTTTCTCCAGATATGCGGGGGAATACGACGGTGTGCTCCATGTGAACATCAGCGCGGAGTTTTCCTCCACGCACAACAACGCCTGCCTGGCGGCCCAGGACTTTGACAACGTCCGGGTTGTGGACTCCCGGAATCTTTCCACCGGTCAGGGGCTGGTGGTGCTGAAAGCCTGCGAGCTGGCAAAGACCGCCGCATCCTTAGACGAGCTGAAGCAGGAACTGGACGCCTTTACATCCAGAGTGGAGGCCAGCTTCCTGGTGGACAAGCTGGATTATCTGGTGAAGGGCGGCCGCTGCTCCTCCGCCGCCGCGCTGGGCGCGAACCTGCTGAACCTGAAGCCCTGCATCGAGGTGAAGGACGGCAAGATGGTCGTGGTGAAGAAGTATCGGGGTAAGTATTCCAAGTGCCTGGCAAACTATGTGAAGGATCGTCTGGACGGCCGTGAGGATCTGGACACCGGTACGCTTTTCGTCACCCACACCACCGTCAGCCCCGAATGTCACGACGCCGTGATGGAGGCGGTGGCAGCCTACGGAAGATTTGACAAGGTTTACGAAACCGTAGCCGGCTGTACCGTGTCCTGCCACTGCGGTCCGGACACCCTGGGCATTCTCTTCGTGCGGAAATAACCCCAAAAACGAAATCAGCCGCCGGTCAAGCCGGCGGCTGTTTATTTTTCCTCGCTGTACTGCGCGATCAGGGCGTCAAAATCAAAGGCCTGATAATACTCGAAAACCCTCTGCCAATGGGCCTGATAATTCTCCTTTGTCAGCTGGTACTCTCCGTTCTTCATTCTCTGCAGGATCAGGGAATTGACATCCTGACAGTAATGGGCATTGTCCCGGTATTGATTGAGGTCCCCGGTGGTTTCGTAGTCCTCATAGAAGGAAAACAGGTGGATGTTTTCCGCTTCCAGAAGCAGGCTGCTTGCCAGTGTGAACGCGTCAATCTGCCTTTCCAGCTGGCCCCGCTGAATCAGATCATCCCAATACAGGCAGCTGTAGGGCGGGAAGAAATAATAAAACTGCGTATCAGGATGCGCCTTTGCCACGTCCACAATACAATGATTCATATTGTAGGTTATCAAATCCACATCCTCATCGGTAAAGGGATGCACGTTTTCGGATCTCGGCATCCGATTATATGTGCTGACCACATGGGCCGCATCATAATTCTGTCCGGTATTCCAGTTGCTGTAGGTATCAAAATCCGTGGTTTTCTGGCCGGTTCGGGTGTAATTCAGAACTTCTAGCGTATCGTCCAGCAGAACCTCCTTATTCAGGAGGTAGTTGACATCGTTGAAGGGATTGTCGTCATACAGGTAGGTCGGGTATTCCGCGTCGGTACGCCATGTGTCCTTCCCCGAGAACAGAAACCAGCCGTCCAGGCCGTAAATCACCAATTTGATGTCCGGGTTGGAATCCAACGCCCGCCGCAGATTCTCATTCAATTCCGTAAACGTCGCGCCGGAAAAGGACACCTTGACGGTATTGACGTCAAAAAGCGCGTCACATTCCGAAGCCATAAAGTTCTCCGTCATAGAGGTGCCGGTGATCAGCGCGTCATAGGAAAAATGCCGCACAATACCGTTATTCTGGTAGCGCTGATTGTTGATCGGGTACTGCAGCCTGTCCTGCGGGGCATGGTAGTGAAAGAAGGGGTCCACCCACGCAGTGACGCTGCCGATGATGAACAGGATTGCCAGGACAAACGCCAGAAGAATGACGCTCCATTTTTTACTCTCCATGGAAGGTCGCTCCTTAGAAATTGAAGTACAGGAAAATGCTGACGCTGGAGAAGGACAGCACGCACCAGATCAGCAGCAGCGCCGTCACCGCCAGGGTTTTCACGCTGGGTTTGAAGGTCAGCATATGCTCATGGGCATTTCTTGCGCCCAGCAGCAGGGCGAAAATGCCGACGAAATAGAGCGTCAGGAAAAATGTCATATGGTATTCCAAAAGGGCAAACAGCGGATTGTAATAGACCAGGAACTTCCACTCCGGCAGCAGAAACGCGTTGACGATGTTCTCGTTCACAGGGCCGCACTCCATCATCACCAGCCGTTTTAGGAACTTGACGGCGTCGGCAATGCTGTCCGCCCGGAAGAAAATCCAGGTCAGATTGACGAAGGAAAAGGTCATCAGCCAGTTCAGCGCCGGGTGGAGCTTTTCAAACCAGCGCTTAAAGTGCCGGGTAATTACCGAAAACAATCCGTGGAGGAGACCCCACAGCACAAACGTCCAGTTCGCCCCGTGCCAGAGTCCGCTGGCCAGAAAGACGATCATAACGTTGCAGTAGGTGCGCAGGGTTCCCTTCCGGTTTCCGCCCAGGGGGATGTAAATATATTTGGTGAGGAACCGGGTCAGGGTCTTATGCCAGCGCTGCCAGAATTCCGTGATGGTCAGGGCCTTGTAGGGGGAATCAAAGTTCACCGGCAGGTCGATGTTCATCATCTTTCCGATACCGATGGCCATATCGCTGTAGCCGCTGAAGTCAAAATAAATCTGAACGGTGTAGGCAAGGCTGGATAGAAACGCGTTGGTGGTATCCAGCAGCTCCACGTTGGCAAAGCCCCAGTTTGCCGCGTTTCCGAACACGTCCGCAATCAGAACCTTTTTGGCGAGGCCCAGCGTAAACATGTACATGCCCCGGGCGAAATTGTCCCAGTTAAACCGCTTCTTTTCCGGGTCCAGGAATTGGGGAATCAATTCATCGTGGGTCACAATGGGGCCTGCAATCAGCTGGGGAAAGTAGGCAACAAAGCAGGCATACTGCAAAAAGCTGTACCGGTCGGCCTGACCGCGATAGCAGTCCACCACATAGGAAATCTGCTGAAAGGTAAAAAAGCTGATGCCCAGGGGCAGCAGAATGGTATGCAGCGTCATCTCCGTGTGGAGAAGGGAGCCGAGATTTTCCAGGAAGAAGTTGTAATACTTGAAGTAAAACAGAATGCCCAGATTCAGCAAAACGGCGACGATCATTTCCGCTTTACGCAAACCGGCTTTTTCTGTTTTGGTCATCGCCCAGGTAAACAGATAGTTGAAAACGATGGAACTCAAAATCAGGATCAGGTAGGACGGATGGAAATACCCGTAAAACCAAAGCGACATGGCAAACAGGAAAAGCATCGCGAGCTTCGTCCGTCCGAAATGATTCAGTGTGAAATATCCCGTTATGCAAAGCGGCAGAAACAGCAGAATAAAGACGTAGGAGTTAAAAAGCAAGCCGCAATCCCCCTTCTTTTTCGGATTCAAGTAATCTTAACATATTCAGAAATCAATGTCAACATTGGCCTGGCCGGAGAATTTTCCCTTGTAATTTCCGATGCCTATGGTATACTGTATCCGAAAAACAAGCATTGGGGGATTCCCATGGATTACAACATTTTACTCGATCTGGCCACGGATCTGGGCTATGAGCTGTCCATGTGCGGCGCGGAGACCTTCCGGGTGGAGGAAAGCATCAGCCTGGTTCTCGGCAGCTACGGCTTGAACTGCGAGGTTTTTGCCATTCCCAATTACCTGATCGTCACCGTGATGACCCAGGACGGCACGCCCATCACCCGAATGCGCCGCATCGGCCCCCATGGCAACGACCTGGATGCCGTGGAAAAGTTCACCGGATTGAGCCGTGCCCTTTGCAGCCGGCGTCCGGAGCCGGAGGAGGCCCAGCGCTGGCTGGAGGTAACCCGTTCCAAGCGCCAAACCTTTTCCGTTCCCGTAACCTACCTCGGCTACTTCCTGGGTGCCTGCGGCTTCGCCCTTCTCTTCGGCGGGAACTGGCTGGACGGCCTCTGCGGGGGTATCTGCGGTGTTGTGGTGGGTCTGTGCACACGGTTTCTGGACAGAGGGAACGTCAACACCTTTTTCCGAACCATTGCCTCTTCCTTCATCATGGCCATGCTGGCCTACGGTTTCGGCGCCAAGGGAATCGCGAAGAACCCGGATGCCGTAACCATCGGCGCGCTGATGATTCTGGTGCCCGGCCTTTTGTTTACCAACGCCATGCGGGATATCATATTCGGCGACACCAATTCCGGCATCAACCGGATTGTTCAGGTCATTCTGATTGCCATTGCCCTGGCACTGGGAACCGCAACGGCCTGGGGTCTGGCCGGGCAGCTTTGGGGCACCCCGGTTTCCGTTCCGGCGATTGATTACGCCCTTCCTGCCCAGTGCCTGTTCTCCGCCATCGGCTGCGTCGGCTTTTCCATTCTCTTCAACATCCACGGCCCCGGCGCGCTTCTGTGCACCATCGGCGGGATCCTGTGCTGGTCCACCTACAGTCTTGCTCTGCGGTCCGGCTGCACGGAGATTCTGGCCTATTTCTGGGCCGCTCTGTTTTCCTCTGTTTATTCCGAAATCATGGCAAGAATCCGGAAATACCCGGCAATTTCCTATCTTGTTGTCTCCGTTTTCCCCCTGATTCCCGGCGCGGGCGTGTACTACGCCATGAATTATGCCGTCCGGGGAAATATGGAGATGTTCGCCGCCAAGGGCATGAACACAGCCGCCATCGCCGGAATCATGGCCGTGGGCATCTTACTCGGCTCCACCGTATTCCGGATGCACTCCGAGTGGAAGCTCCACAAAATGAAGGGGAAAACCTGACGGTTTTCCCCTCATTTTTATGCCATCTGTGAGAATACGGTTCCCAGAC
Organism: uncultured Clostridia bacterium; assembly: GCA_945836055.1. Lineage (GTDB taxonomy): Bacteria > Bacillota > Clostridia > Oscillospirales > Oscillospiraceae > Faecousia. The sequence goes on from CAMAKJ010000033.1 coordinate 11,283, forward strand.
TCTCGTGGAGCACAAGATCGGCGCGGTCATCGTAGGGCGTAGCGTCCCGGTTGATGAGCACCAGACGGTTACCACGATAGTAATTGATGAAACCAGCAGCCGGATACACCGTCAGACTGGTGCCCATGACGATGAGCATGTCCGCCGCGCGGATTGCCATGATGCTCTTCTCGATGGTCTCCTGATCCAGCCCTTCCTCATAGAGCACCACGTCAGGCTTGACAATGCCGCCGCAGGTGCACCGGGGAATTCCGGCGCTGTCCCGGATGAATTCCGCCGGGTAGAACTTCCGGCACCGGGTACAGTAGTTGCGAAGGACGGAGCCGTGGAGCTCATAGACGGTTTTGCTCCCCGCCTTCTGGTGCAGACCGTCGATGTTCTGGGTCACCACTGCCGAGAGTCTGCCCTCCTGCTCCCATTTTGCCAGCACCCTGTGGGTGATGTTGGGTTCAAAGCCCAGAGGCAGCATTTTCTCCCGATAGAACCGGAAGAAGTATTCCGGGTCCCGCTCGTAAAAGCTGTGGCTGATGATGGTCTCCGGCGGGTACTCAAATTTCTGATTGTACAATCCGTCCACGCTGCGGAAATCCGGAATCCCGGATTCCGTGCTCACGCCCGCACCTGTAAAGGCCACAATGCGGCGGCTTTCCGCCACCCAGTTTTTCAGTGTATCGATCTGGCTCATAATACCATCTCCTCATGGCTATGGTACACCATTTTGCCGGAACAATCAATGACGAAATCCGTTATGCGTTGACATTTTCCGGAAATCAAAGTATGATAGGAAAAAACACAAGGAGGAAATCCCATGTATACTGCGTCTGAGACCCGCTACGACACCATGCCGTATCACCGCTGCGGCAAAAGCGGCCTGAAGCTGCCCGCTGTTTCTCTCGGCCTGTGGCACAATTTCGGCGACACCGGCTGCTACGACACCATGCGGAAAATGTGCCGGGTGGCCTTTGACCGGGGCATCACCCATTTTGACCTGGCCAATAACTACGGCCCCGAGGCAGGAAGCGCTGAGCGGAATTT
>CAMAKJ010000034.1 GCA_945836055.1 uncultured Clostridia bacterium
CCAGGGCGTCGTAGGTGCCCTCCGGGTTGTCGGAGGTGACCCGCTGGTTGCCCCGAACGGTCTGCAAAGCCTTCAGGGCGTTTTCCTTTGTAATGCGATAGGTCTCAAACAAGTTTTTTACGCCGCCCCGGGCGGTTTCCAGCAGTCCCAGGAACAGATGCTCCACGGACACGAATTCATCCTTCATGGTCTTGGCCTGCTGCTCCGCCGCGGTAAACGTGGCGTCCACGTCGGCGCTGATATAGAAGCGATCCGCCTCCCGGCTCATTTTCACCCCGGGCAGCTTGTTCATTCCCGCCCTGGCGGCGGCCTCCAGACTCTCCACCGTCACATCCATTTTCCGCAGCAGCTGAGGAATCAGTCCGCCCTCCTGCTGCAGCAATGCCAGAAGCAGATGCACCTGTTCCAGCTGCTGGTTGGAATTCTGAACCGCCAGCTGCTGGGCGCTCTGGACAGCCTCCAGAGACTTCTGCGTATAGTTATTGAAGTTCATCTACCTTACCTTCCTTTCGTCTTTAGCACTCCCGCAAGTAGAGTGCTAATTCATTTGTCCTTACTATACCCCTTTTTTTCAAAAAGTCAAGGCCCCCGGGTAAGATGCTACAAAATGTTCATATTTGGCACTGTGCACAAAACGCAGCCTCTGTATTCTACTCGCTTAATATTTATTTAATAATTCCACGCTTATTTTTTTAATACCCCCCGGATATAATGAGAACGTAATCAAAGATTATTTTCTTTTTCATTTTCTTACCTCTCTTTTTCTCTGAAAAATCCCCGACTCGGTCTGGTCAACCGATGTCGGGGATTTTTCATTTGCTGTTCCGGATGCCGTTATTCGGCGTTGACTGTGGATTCCAGCTTCAGGCTGGAATCGTTCCACTTCAGCGCGTTGCCCTGGCTCCAGATGGAATACACGCCTTTTTCTTCCAGCGCGCCCAAAGGCCCGTCGTCAAATCCATCGGCAATGAACACCGGGGCTGTCTGCATCACAATTTCACCGCAGCCCAGGTCTTTGGAATAGGAAACCAGGTTGTGGCATGCGCTTTTGCTCAGGCCGTCGGCGGCGTCCAGAAACGCGGTGACGATTTTTCCGTTTTCAAAGGCGTAATAGTGCCATTTGTCCTGCTCCGCCATGGGGAAGTCCCGGAGAAATACAATGCTCAGCGGCGTGTCGTACTTCATCCGGGCGGGGAGGTTTACGTCGTTTCCCTGCCGGTCAAACAGGTTGAAGCTGTACTCGTTTCCCCGCCGGTCCAGATTCCGGGTAAAGCCGTCGTAGCTGCTGAGATAGCCGTTTGTGAAGCCCGCAGCCTCCAGGGTATCCGCAAGGTAATCCGCGATAAAGGCGTTTTTCATCCAGCCAAAATCCAGCAGGGTTTCAATCCCATTCTGCTCCGCGAATTGCTGATACGCTCCGGAAACGAACAGCCGCACCCGGTTATCCCCCAAAAGCTCCAGATTTACCATCTGCGGGTCCCTGGCGGATTCTGCAATATCCAGAAGATAACGGGCAAGCTCCGGATCACCCGCAGGGTCGTAACGGGCAGCCTCCGCGTCGCTCTCCGCCATAAATACCCGGTCGTACTCCGCATAGGCCGGTGCCAGATAGGGATATCGGCAGTCGTACTTGACAAGCAAGGACAGTGCCTTGTACAGCGCGGGGTCAACCGTCACCACCTCGCCCACATGGTCATTGAGATACCGGACATTCTGCAGCCCGTCCTCCCGGAGGTCGGCGCTGAACATCCGGTAGGCATCCTCCGCAGCCTGGGAATACAGGGTGGTTAGCTGTTTATTCACCGCCGTGGCGAAGGCGCCGGCATCCGAAAAATCGTACATCAGCACAAAGTCTCCGGCGCAGTTTGCTGATTTGGTGCTGATCTGCACCTCCTGCCAGCCGTTTTCGGTGTTCAGCAGGGATACCAGTCCCACGACGATCGCCGCAACGCCGATCACCAGGAAGCCCACCGCCAGAACGATCCGCAGGGTTCTGTGTTCCTCCGATAGTTCAATCTTTGTGACCGGTTTCAGATTGGGTTTCTGATCTTTCCTGTTATTACGCATGGGTTTTCGACTCCTTGGAAAGCATGCGCGGAGCGGCGAAAGGCCGCTCCGCGTCAAAGACTAAAGCACCGCAAGCAACAGCATCAGGGCAAAGAACGCGATGACTACGGCAATGGTAATCAGTCCTGCGACGGCGCCCTTCCTGCAGGCCTTGAAATTGCGGATGTGATTGTAATGCCGGAACACCCCGGCGGCAATCAGGCCCAAAATGGGCAGGAAGAAAGAGAGAATGGCATACCACTTGTTGCCGGTGTCGTGGAGCGGCGTGTCCAGGATGGGCTCGTGGCTTTCCTCAACCTTCTGCTCAGGCTGCTCCGACCGGGGGGCGTTGGGGTCCAGAATCGTGATGGATTTGACCTTTTCGCCCCGGGCGCGGGTGGCTTTGTATTCCTCAATTTCCTTCTTGTTGCCGTAAACGAAGTGATTGTTGCCGATGTCCACCAGCTCGGGCTTATCCTCGCTGTAATCGTGGACGGAGGGATCGTAGGTAAAGAGCACCTTGTTCTTTTCCAGGATGGGATCGGGGATGGGAATGGCGGAGATCAGGCTCCGGGTATAGGGATGCAGGGGGAAGTTGAACAGCTCCTCCGCCTCCGCGATTTCCACAATGTCGCCCTTATAGATAACGCCGATGCGGTCGGAAATGAACCGGACAATGGAAAGGTCATGGGCGATGAACAGGTAGGTAACGTCCCGCTCCTTCTGGAATTTCTTCAGCAGGTTCAGTACCTGGGCGCGGATGGACACGTCCAGAGCGGAAATGGGCTCGTCGGCAATGACCAGCTCCGGCTCCATAACCATGGCTCTGGCCAGACCGATTCTCTGACGCTGACCGCCGGAGAACTCATGGGGATACCGGGTCAGGTGCTCAGGGAGCAGACCGACCTCGTTGATGATGTTCTCCACCTTACGCACCCGGTCTTCCTCGTTCTTGAACAGGTGGAAGTTATACAGACCCTCGGAAATGATATAGTCAACCGTGGCCCGCTCGTTCAGGGAGGCAGCGGGATCCTGGAACACCATCTGAATGTTCCGGATCACTTCCCGGTCAAGGCTTCTGGTGGTTTTGCCGGAAATGCGGACGCCCTTATACTGAATTTCGCCTGCGGCGCAGGGATTCACCCGGATCACAGCCCGGCCGATGGTGGTCTTGCCGGAGCCGGATTCGCCAACCAGGGAGAAGGTTTCGCCCTTGTAAATGTCGAAGCTGGCGTTTTTCACGGCCCGCACGGCGTCATCGCCCTTGCCGAAGGTGATATCCACATTCTTCAGGCTCAGCAGAATCTCCCGGCCGTTGGCGTCCAGAGGACCGTGTTCCGGCAGATGAGAAACACGGGTGGTTTCTTTTTCTTTAGACACAGCTTTTCCTCCTTAAATGTTGAACGCTTCCACGAGCTTCTCATGAATATTCTGAATGATTTCGGGCTTTTCCACCTTGGGGGCTCTGGGATCCAGCAGCCAGGTCTTGGCAAAGTGGGTCTCGGAAACTTGGAACATGGGCGGCTCCTTGAGGGTGTCGATCTCCAGGCAGTAGGGGTTGCGGGGCGCAAAGGCGTCGCCCACAATCTTATTGTACAGAGACGGGGGCGTGCCGGTGATGGAGTAGAGGGTGGTGTTACGCTGGGCCAGCTGGGGCAGAGAGGACAGCAGCGCCCAGGTGTAGGGGTGCCGGGGATCGTAGAACACTTCCTCGCAGGTGCCCAGCTCCACCACCTGGCCGCCGTACAGCACGGCAACCCGGTCGGCCACGTTGGCAACCACGCCCAGGTCGTGGGTGATGAAGACGATGGTATAGTGGAATTCCTTCTGCAGGTCCTTAATGAGCTTCAGAATCTGGGCCTGAATGGTCACGTCCAGAGCGGTCGTGGGCTCATCACAAATCAGAATCTTGGGCTGGCAGGACAGGGCGATGGCGATGACGATACGCTGGCGCATACCGCCGGAATACTGGAAGGGATAGTCGTCGAACCGGGCCTCCGCGTTGGGAATGCCCACCTTTTTCATCAGGGTCAGGGCACGCTCTCTTGCCTCCAGCTCAGAGCAGTTCTGGTGCTTGAGGATCACGGAGGTGATCTGCTTGCCAATGGTAATGATGGGGTTCAGGGAGGTCATGGGGTCCTGGAACACGGTGGCAATCTTGCCGCCGCGGATTTTGGTCCAGTCCTTGGAATACTTGACCTTTGCCAGGTTGACCACGCAGGTGCCGTGGAGCTTCTCGGCTGTTTCGTCCAGATATTTGACACGGAACACGACCTCGTCAAACACGGCATTGCGGACAGCGTCGCTGTTTAAGTCCTCGCCGAAGCTCATGGCCTTCTTGAAGCCCGCCAGCAGCTTGCGGATGAAGTGAACCCGCTTGCTCAGGGGATAACGGCCCACGGACAGGTAAATCTCCTTTGCGATGACTCCGTTGCGCTGCTTTGTCTCCTCAGAGATGGGCTGTACGATCTGCTTGGCGTACTCCGCCTTCAGTTCGGACATTTTTTCTTCGTAGTGCTTATTGTATTCGGCGTCATTCTTTGCCGCGGCCTTGTGGGCGGCAATGGCAGTCTCCTGCTCTTTTTTCAGCGCCTTGATTTCGGCGTCCATCCGGTCGATTTCAGCGGCAGCTTCCTTATAGCGGGCTTTTTCCTTCTTGGGGTCGATGGTCAGCTTCTGATTGTACAGCTCGGTGCGGCGGAAGGTCAGATCGTCCATCTTTTCGGTAATGTTCCGGGTCTCCTCTTCACTCAGGCTCTCCCGGGCCTTCTTTTCCGTCTCAAGATTCCGCATGGCGCGATAGTTTTCCGCACCGTGCTCCAGTTGGGAAAACTTGTTCAGCTTCTCCCAGGTATTGGCAATCAGTTTCCTGGCGTTGCCGTCCAGGGCAACTGTGGTATCCGCCAGTTCCTCATCGTTAAAGATGATGGAGCCTTCGCTGATATAGCCGTTGGCGTCCAGCATACCGGCAAAGGTCTTGGTAAAGACGGACTTGCCGGAGCCGGATTCGCCCACGATGGCGATGGACTCATCCTCGTAGAAATCCAGGGAAATGCCCCGGATGGCGGACAGGGTTCTTCCACGCACCCGGAAATTCACATGCAGGTTGTCAACGGACAACAGTACTTTTTTCTTTTCCATGCACGCCACCTCTTACATATGGGTTCTGGGGTCGGAAGCGTCGCCCAGATTCTGACCAACCACATACAGAACAATGGTAATGATGGAAGCGACGGCCACAGGGCTCCAGAACTCGATCTCCCAGCCGGGAGTCTGCATGGCGTTCTGGGATGCTTCGATGAGTTTGCCCAGGGACATATCGCTCAGGCCCATACCGATGTAGCTCAGGAACACTTCGTAGGAAATGTAGGAGGGAATCTCCGCCGCGGCCAGGGTCACGATGACAGAGGTCATAAAGGGCAGAATGTTCTTGGACGCAATCCGGGTAATGGGCGTGCCCAGGCACCGGGAGGCCAGGTTGTATTCCCGGTCACGGATGATGATAACCTGGGTACGGATGAAATAGGCAATGCCAATCCAGCCCGTGACGGTCAGGGCAAAGACCATGGTCCAGAAGCTGGCGGACATAATCAGAACGATGACGGAAATCAGCAGAATATAGGGAATGTTGGCAATGACGTTGTATACCTCCGTCATAAACACGTCAACCTTCTTGCTGAAGCCCCATACCGCGCCCACAATCACGCCGATGGTCATGTTGATCAGCGCGCAGATCAGGGCCAGGGAAACGGAAATGCTGGAGCCGTACCAGATGGCGTCAAAGGTGGACTGGCCGGAGGCGCCGGAGCCGAGAATCCAGTGGATATTGCTTCCGAATTTCGCCATTGCAGTCTGGGGATTCAGGTGCTTGGCGGTGGAATCCATCAGGTTAATATAGGGGTCAACCGCCGCGTCGTAGCCGATGATCGCGGGATACACATAGGTAAACACCAGCAGTACCGCCAGGACAGCCAGCAGCACAATATTGATTTTCTTTTTGAAAAAGACGCGGAACACAGAATGCCAGTAGGAGTACCGGGGTGCGGTGATCTTTTCGGATTCCAGATCGTCGTGGTTGACGGGGGCGAACAGCTCCTCGTCTGTCATGTTCAGATCGCTTAAATCGATTTTCTTTTCGTTCATAGTCTGTTACCTCGCTTTTGCCGTAAAGGAAATTCTGGGATCCAGAACAGACATCAGCACGTCGCCCAGGATCACAGAGGTCACAGTCAGCACGGCATAGAACAGAACCATGCCGATGATCACGCCGTTGTCGTAGGCATTGATGGCGCGGGTCAGCATGTTGCCGACGCCGGGAACCACATACACACGCTCGGTGATGATGGCGCCGGTGAGCGCGCCGAGAACGCTGCCGGGAATATCATGAATGATGGGAATAATTGCGTTTTTCAGAATGTGTTTTCTGAAAATCTCACCCTCAGACAGGCCGCCGGACCGGGCAAACTTGACGTAATCGGAGTTCATCTGGTCAATCATATACCGGCGCAGCCACTTCATCAGGCCGGCAATGGAAGGCAGAGACAGGGAGATGATGGGCAGCACGTACATAAGCCAGGTGGGATTCTCCATGTCGAAGGTTGTGGGCAGTCCGAACTTACCGCCCAGAGACTTAAACAGGAAGATATAGGCCAGAGAGGGCACGGCCGTAATGAACACGATATAGAAGGTGCCGATATGATCCAGCAGCTTATCCTTCCGCAGCGCCATGACGATACCCAGCGGCACCGCCACAAGATAGGACAGGAACACCGCGATAATGCCGATGGTGAAGGAGTAACCGATCTTGGACATACCGTTCTTATTTGTGGAAATGTTGGTGTAATCATCCACAAAGTTGGCCTTCACCACGGGCCCGCCGCCGGCAAAGGAACCGGAAACGTAGGTCGCAGAATGCAGATCATCGGCAGCTTCCGCAACCACACCGCTGGGATAGGTCACAGTGGAGTAAGCATAGGAGCCCTGGGACTCCGTCATGGTCTGGAACACGTCGATGCCCTGACGGATGGAGTAGGACAATCCCAGATTGATCTTCACCAGATTCTGGTGGATATAGGGGAAGGAATCGTTGCAGTAGAACAGATACTTGTAGTGGGTGCCGTTGCCCATGACTGCCGGTGAGAACTTCTCACCGCCATAGGCCGGGTCGTACAGGGTGAAGGTGATGCCGCGGTTCTCGATATCGTCCTCCACATTGTGGATGTTGTCCACGGAAATCAGGTCCTTGAAGTAATTCACCAGACGCATCAGCACGGGAATGTCCTTGTAGGCGTAAAGACGGGGTTCGCCGCCGTCCTGATACTTCTTGGTCTTGCCCTTCATCTTGCCGTCCAGGCGAACGACCTTGTAGCCCTTGGACTCGTACTCCTCGGTGAAGCGCTTGACAAACTCCGCCACGGACTCACTGTCCTGCTCGGCCTTGTTGGCAAAGGAAATCGCGGCATTGTATTGCTCCTGGGTGATCTCCTCATCCCGTACCAGCTCACGCATATAGTCCGCATAGGGAACATAGTCCACATAGCCGTAGCGTTCCCACTGCTGCATCATGTATACTTCCTTGGCGTTGGACTTTACATGGCTGTACATGGAATCGGCGGCAAAGATCAGGTTCCGGTCCAGAGCGGAGTAGACCATGACCATGACAATGCCCACCACAATCACGATGGAGCAGATACCACGCAGAATTCGGTTAATCAAATATTTTGTCATAGAACATCTCTCATCTCATTAGGTGATAGAAGGGCAGCTCATTACGCCACGTCTGGCGGCAGAAAGCGCTGCCCTCAACGAATTCGCACTTTTGGGCAGTGCGGAACGCTGAGGGCAGCGCTCTATGCATGCATTTTAAGTGCCAAAGGGAATATATCGATGGAGGATGGACGCGAAGTCCATCCTCCACCGCGTTAAAGTGTTCGAATCAGCAGGTCAGCGTATCAGAACAGGCCGATGCACTTGACCATGTAGCCGGCGTACTCAGGCAGGAAGGTATCCAGATAGGTCTGAGGATCGCCGTAGTCGGGACCCCAACCGGAGACGTCGTAGATATCGTAGTTGCAATCGTAGCCGAAGTCGGTGTAGTAACCGGCGTAGTACCAGGCGTTGGAGTCAACGCACTCAACCAGATTGATGATGACAGCGCCGCCCAGAACGGTCTCGATGGACTGCTTCAGAGCGTTGGCACGGTTGCCGAAGGCCTCGGAGCCGGAGAAGTAGGGCAGATCCAGGTAGATGGGGTTCTCAGCGGAGACTTCCACGCCCTTGGCAGCCAGCTCTTCCACAGCGGCAGCCAGCTCAGCGGCAGCGGCGTCGGGGTTGTACCAGCCGTCGAACTGAGCGGAGGAGCCGATGCCGCCTTCAGCAGTGGGATCCCACACGGTGATGTCAACACCGTCGGCATCGATCTGAGCCTGCATGATGGCGCCGTAGTAGGTGCCGGCGGGGAAGGTGGTAGCAGTGCCATTGATGTCAATGGTGGTGTCCTCTTCCAGGGAGACGAAGTTGCCGGGGGTGTAGGTGTTGATCATGGAAGCATACTTCAGCTCTTCGCCAACGGTCTGAGCGTTGTAGGAACCACGGTCCAGGGCGAACATAACGGCGCGGCGGAAGTGCACGTTCAGCATAGCGGCGTTGGTGCGCATCAGAGCCTCTTCATCGCCATCCTTGGGGGAGACGGTGGAGCCGTCGTTGACGTTGGAGGTAGCGGCACGGTTGACGTTCAGGAAGCCGCAGAAGGAAGTCGCGTCGGTGGAGGAAACGTAAGCCAGAGTATCGAAGATACCGTCAGCCTTGGCGGCCTCAACAGCGGAAGCGTTCAGGCCGGCGCCGTCCAGAACACCGGACACGGCATCGTTATAAGCCTTCAGAGCATCCTCGCCGTCGTTGTACAGCCAGGTCAGAGTCTTGATGGTGATGTTGTCCTTGTTCCAGTAGGCGGGGTTCGCAGTGAACACGATGGTGTTCTCGGAGGTGAAGTTGGAGACCAGGTAAGGTCCGCAGTAAGCGATGTCGTCAGGGGTCTTGCCGTAGGTGTAGGAAGCGGCGGAGTTGTCGAAATCAGCGCCGAACTTGCCGCCCTTGGACTCGTAGAAGCTGCGGTTCATGGGAGCAAACACGTTGTAGCCCAGCATGGTCATGAAGTAGGAGGTGGGCTGGCAGAGGGTGTACTCCAGAGTGTAGTCGTCCACAGCCTTGACGCCGACCTCAGCGAAATCGGTGACATCGCCGGAGATGTACTCATTGGCGTTGACAATGACGCCCTGAACCAGGTACTCCAGGCCGCCCATGGCGTCCATCATGTGCTGCATACCGGCGACGAAGTCGTCAGCGGTGACCTCACCGACCTCACGGCCCTGAGAGTCAACCCACTTCACGCCCTGACGCAGGTGGAAGGTGTAGGTCAGGCCGTCGTCGGAGACTTCCCAGCTCTCAGCCAGAGCGGGCTGCATGACGTTCTCGCAGTCGTACTCAACCAGGCCGTCAAAGGTGTTGACAATGGCCTCGGAGTCGGCGGCACGGGAGGTGCCCAGAGCATCCCAGGTCTTGGGATCAGAGGAGAAGACGGCGGAAGGAGCGTAGGTGTCCTTAATGGTGTAGCCCTTGCTCTCCAGCAGCTTGACAGCCTCGGCAGCGTAGGTGCCGGTGCCCTTCAGCTCAGCCCACAGGGCCTTCAGCTCATCGCGGTCAGCCACATTGATGATCTCGGTGGTAACAATGGCGTTGTGGAAACGGTAGGAGTCGTTGCCCCACAGAACACTGGAAATGCTGTAGGGAGCCACACGGGAGATGGCGTAGTTGCCGCCCTTAGCGGTCAGAGGCAGCATGGTGGCGGATTCCATCAGCTTGGCCTCGGCCACAGCCATCAGAGCGTAACGCTCGGAGACAGTGGTGGCGTTCTCCTTAGCAGCGTCATAGGCGGCCATGAACTCACCCAGCACATCGTTGTAGATGGCTTCGGACAGAGCGTCATAGTCATCACGGACGTCGGCATAGGGGTCCACATACTCGGCAGCCACGGGAGCCTCGGTCTCGGCAGGCGCAGCAGGAGCGGTGGTGCTGGGGGTCTCGGTGGTCTTGCCGCCGCAGGCAGCCAAGCCCAGAACCATGACCAGAGCCAGCAGCAGGCTCACGATCTTGTTGAACTTTTTCATTTTGAAAAAATCCTCCCTTTCTTGATTTTTTATGACAACTGCCCCGCCGTGCCGGCAGGGCAATGGCCTTACAAAACATACGCAACTTTCCCAAGCCAGAACTCCGCAGTATAACACAATCCCGCAGAAAGTTACTCTAACATTATGCACTGTCCGCCCCAGAATGTCAAATGTTTTTTAATATTTCATTAAAATCTACAACATTTCAACTTACGGTTGTTTCCTTTTGTGCATTTGTACCATTCGGACAAACGGGGCCTGTTTTAGCCCTTCCCTTTTCAGCCAAAACAGACAGAATGTGTAACAACGGCAGGCTCAAAGCCGTTCCTGACCTGCCGGCTGGAGCTGCAGGGCCCGGGATTTATACAGCTTGTACAGCTCCTCCACCGCCAGCCGGGTGCGGGCCACTACGTCGCCGCCTCTGGGGAAGCAGTAATACAGGCGCTGGTTGTCGCCAATGCAGATGGTGTCTGCGATTTCGTACCAGTAATAGTCGGCGTAAAGGCCGTAGCGGGCTGTGGGCTTCTGGGTGTAGCGCAGCCGACCGCCGCAGCCGGTAAGGGTGAAGCCCTCCCGGTCATGGGTCAGGTGTCCCTCCCCTACCTGATAGATCGCCTTGAAATCCACCATGACGGCGATATCCACGTCGATATCCAGCCTGTATGTACCGTCCAGAATCTGCTGCCGCACCTGCTCCCGCTCCCAGCGGTACCAGTCGGGAATGTGAGAAAACTCCGTCTCACCCTCCGCCGCCTCCAATTCGCCCAAGGGTGTCAGCGTCCAGGTTTTGCCGCAGCCGCAGCAGGTCAGGGTGGTGCCTTTGCCCAGCATTCTCCCCTCCTCGCCGCAGTGGGGACATTTATATAGAATCCGGTTCAGACCGTCCGCCCGGAAATCGTCGGTGATCTCGATGCCGTTTTCCTTCTGCCAGCGGAAGTGGTCAAAGGAGAAAGCCTCGTCCAGGCCGTCGGACAGCTCCTTCACGGTTTTCGTTTTCAGATCCTCCCGGGTGTACAGCAGACGCACCTTTGCGGAAACGGGTACGCTCTTTCGCACCTGCAATTCATTATATAAGGGATTGCGGCTGAAGGCGCCGAAGGTTTCGATCATCACCACGGGCACGTCCAGCTTCTTCAGCAGCACCCCCATCTTCCGGGGCAGCGGCGTGCAGGTGCCGTCAAAGGAGTAGCTGGCCTCCGGGTACATGAGAACGCTGGTTTTCAGGGTTTTCTGGCAGTAGGAAATGTCCTGCACCAGGGTCAGGTCGGTGACGAATTTCTGGGTGGGCACGCAGCCGATGGTGCGCATCAGCCAGGCCATCAGGCCGCCCATGCCCACGAAGCCGTCGGAGGTGCAGATAATATTGAAGGGTCTGGGATAGAGAATGCGGTAGGCAATCTGCAGGTCCAGAAAGCAGGAATGGTTCATCAGAATCAGGCACGGCTCGTTCTTCCCAAGCCGTTCCATGCCCTCGCTGTTATAGGAAAACCGTGTTCCGGCAAGGCCGGGAACGGTCAGCCCCCGAATCAAAGTGCGCCAGAAAAGGTTCGGCTTCTGAGGATGCCGGTGTTCATAGTGGGGCAGCGCCATGACCTGGTCATAGTCCATTTCCCTGACAGTGGTTTTCATAATACGGCCTCCTGACCGCCTGCCGCTGCGGCGATTGCCACGGACAGACTTTTTTACGTTTGCCCAAACACCGGCGCGGGAAGCGTGTTGTGTCCCGTATCCCGGGATTTGCAGCGCGGCCCGTATGATTGCCGTTGCTGCTTCTATTATAAAATTGTGCATATCGGCTTAACTCAGCCGGTAGGATAAATTCCAGCTTGCAGGAGAGAGTGAAGATTGAAGAGTGTAGAGTGGAGATAAAGGAAAACGGGAATCTGTGCAGACAATTATGGAAATAAGAGGTTGTATTTTTTGACAATGCCCCTTTTCGCGTATCTTCACTCTTCACTCTCCACTCTGCAATCTCAGGAATAACTTTGATTTTCACCTCTGCAAATTCCATTTTCCGCTTTGCTGAGTTATCCCGATAAGCACATATAAAATTATGTGCATATCGGCTTAACTCAGCAAACCGGCAAATTGGGATTTATCGTTCC
>CAMAKJ010000035.1 GCA_945836055.1 uncultured Clostridia bacterium
GGTTAGCTTGCTCAGTATATCACGCGGTTTTCCATTTGTCAAGAACTTTTTTCGAGCTTTTTCAAATTTCTTTTCGCGCTTCCTGACTCACCGCCGCTCTCGCGGTCAGCTCGCATATAGTACCACGCCCTTTTCCTTTTGTCAAGAACTTTTTCGACTTTTATCTCTGATTTTTGGCATCTTTCGGATTCAGCTTCGGGTCCCGCTTTTTCTGTTTCTTCAGACGTTTCCTGAGAAGCCCTCTCCCCCCTGGGAACATGCTCAGATAGCGCACACCCAGGCATTTCAGGCTGCTCAAATGGGCAATCAGCACAGCCACACCGGCAAGCACGCCGGTAATTCCAAAAAACGACGCCAGCACCCCCAACCCGAACCGCCATACCCGTATAGCCTCCGCCAGATCCCGGTTGGGCAGAACGAATCCGCAGATTCCCGCCACACTGATCATAACCAGAACAACAGGAGAGATGATTCCGGCATCCACCGCCGCCGTGCCCACCACGATGCCGCCGATGGTGGAAACAGACTGTCCAATAGCCTCCGGGAGGTGAATACCTGACTCCTGGAGCAGCTCATAGGCAACCAGCAGCCCAAGCACCTCCGCCGCCGTGGAAAAGGGCACCATTTCCTTGTTCGCCAGTATGATATTGAGAAGCGGCGCAGGAATCCAGTTCTGATGAAAAGTCACCAAAGCAATATAGAGCCCCGGCAGCAGCAGTCCCAGCAGCAGCGCGCCGTAGCGCAGAATCCGAATACAGGAGGCCAGCACATAATCCCGGCTGCGATCCTCCGGGCTGTCCAGCAGATACCCCAGGGTCGCCGGTGCGAGATAAGCCAGGGGCAATCCATCCACCAGCAGCCCCACTCTGCCGTCCAGCAGTCCCTGGCAGAACCTGTCCGGGCGCTCGGTATATTGCAGCAGCGGAAACGCCGTGGCCCGGGAGCCGGTGACGTATTCCTCCACCGCCGAGGGAGAGAGAAAGCCGTCCACATCAATGTCGTCCAGACGCTCCCGCATTTTGCGCACCAGTTCCGGGTTTGTAATGCCCTCCACCCACACAACCGTCACGTTTGTCAGGGAACGCCGCCCAACCTTCGTCTCGTTCAGCCTTAAGTCCGGCGTGCGCAAATGCCGGCGAATGAGGCTGGTGTTGATGCGCATGTTCTCCACGAAGGCATCTTTCGGCCCCTTTACTGTGTTTTCAACCTCAGGAGAGGACAAGCCCCGGTTGACGCCTGTTTTCACCTCAAAAGCAATGGCGCCCATCCCCGGAAAGAGCACCACGCAGAAACCGTTGACCAGCTTCAGCTCCACTTCCTCCATGGTTTTGACAGCGGTGGCTGCCGAATTGTAGATGCCGCCGTGAAGCGCTCCGTCGTAGAGTTCCCGCATGGAGCCGGAAAGGTGCTCCGCAATAGGTTTGAACACATATTCCGAAATGTCCCCGCCGGAGGTCAAGCCATCTATATAATAGGCATACAGGGTGCTGCCGCCGCAGTGCAGGGTTCGCGCCACAAAATCCGCCGCGTCCGCAAACGCGCCGCGTATCCGTTCATCCGTCATAGCATTTCCTCCTGCCTGGAAGTATACCCGGAAAGAAAGCGGATTATCATTGCATTTTGGACTTTATAATGATATAGTAGGGTATTATGGATTGGGGGGCTGTGCATGAGCCGGATTGGAAAAATTGAAAAGAAAACCGACACCCGGTTTCTGAACTTCTATGAGTTTGAGGCGGTCCACCGGGATGGGAAGGCAGCCCCGTACTACGTCGCCTCCCGGGCAAGGGAAATCGGTCAGCTCAAGGCCGTCACCCATGAGAACAGGCCCGACGGCGTCATCCTCTATGGGGTGTACGGTGAGCATAAGGACAGGGTTGTTCTCATCCGTCAGTATCGCTATCCCGTGGGCGGGTACGTCTACGAATTCCCTGCCGGGCTGGTGGAACCGGGTGAGGATATGCTCGCCGCCGGAATCCGGGAGATGTACGAGGAAACCGGGCTAACCTTCACCCCCATGGAAGCAGGCAACTGTTCCCGTCCCTTCTTCACCACCGTCGGCATGACCGACGAAAGCTGCGGCACCGTCTTCGGCTATTGCAGCGGCGAGCCTACCAGCGTCCATCAGGAAGCCTCCGAGGAGATTCAGGTGGTTCTCGCCGACCGGGCGGAATGTAAGCGGATTCTGCGGGAGGAAAATGTGGCTATTATGTGCGCGTATATGCTGATGCACTTTATCGCAAGCCAGGGTGATCCGCTGGAATTTCTGGGAAAGTAGGTTGTTTCCATGTCTCACACCATCGCCGCCGTATCCACCGGCAATCAGGTTTCCGCCATTGGCATTATCCGCCTGTCAGGCGACGACTGCATTGCCGTTTCGGATCGGGTCTTTACATTAAACAATCAAAAAAACCTCTGTGATGTTTCTGACCGGCGTCTATATCTGGGCACCCTCCACGATAAGCAAGGCCGCTGTATTGACCAGTGCATGGTGGTTGTCTCCCGGGCGCCCCACAGCTACACCGGGGAGGACACGGTGGAATTCCACTGCCACGGCTCCCCTGCCGTACTGGCTGCTGGGCTGGAAGCGCTGTACCTGGCCGGTGCGAAGCCCGCCAGGCGGGGAGAATTTACCAAGCGGGCCTTCTTAAACGGCAAGCTGGACCTGACCCAGGCGGAGGCGGTCATCGACCTCATCGAGGCGGACACCGCTGACGCCGCCGCCAATGCCGCCGGACAGGTGGGCGGCGTTCTGCAAAAGAAGCTCGCTCCCATCTACGACGATCTGGTGAACCTGTGCAGCCACTTCCACGCGGTGCTGGACTACCCCGACGAGGACATCGCGGATTTCGGTCTGGAAAACTACAGCGGGAATCTGCGCAGCGACGCCAAAGCACTGCACAGTCTGCTGCAAACCTACTCCCAGGGGCGGATTCTCCGGCAGGGCGTCGCCGCCGCCATTGTGGGCAAGCCCAACGTGGGCAAGTCCAGCCTGCTCAACGCCCTGGCAGGCTTTGACCGGTGCATCGTCACCGACATTCCCGGCACCACCCGGGACACGGTGGAGGAGACGGTGATGGTGGGCGCCACCCGTCTGCGGCTGATTGACACCGCTGGCATCCGGGACACGGAGGATACCGTGGAGGCCATGGGCGTGCAGCGTTCCCGGGAGGCTGTGGAGAATGCCGATCTGGTGATTTTCGTCTGCGACGGTTCCCAACCCCTGGATGAAGCGGATGCGGAAATCATCGCCCTGTGCGAGGAGCAGGAAAACGCCGTTGCGCTCATCAACAAATCCGATCTGGGCAGCGCGGTACAGCCCGGGGATCTGCCCTTCATGATGGTGATTCCCGTGTGCGCCAAAACCGGAGAGGGCCTTGCACAGTTTGCCGACGCGGTGGACGTGATGTTTGAAGGGCAAACGCCCTGCGACGGCTCCATCCTCACCAACGCCCGGCAATATGACGCCATCCGCCGGGCCTATGAGACCATGCTCCGCGCCCTGCAAAGTCTCAAGCTGGGCGTCACCCCCGACGCGGTACTCACCGACGTGGAGGAAGCCATGGAGGCCATGGGTGAGGTCACCGGCGTAACGGTGCGGGAGGACATTACCGCCCGGATTTTCGAGCGGTTCTGCGTGGGGAAATAACGCCGGCAGAAAGGCAAATTGGCGTTTACCTGGCTGGAGCCAGAATGCTGAATGTAAAATGCGAAATGCAAAATTGAGGTATTTCCTTCGGAAATGATTCAAAATTCTGTCCGCGAAGCGGACACCTTAACTTTCCACTTTCAACTTATCACAATAGGACTGACACACATGATCTATCTTGACAACTCCGCCACCACCAAGCCCTGCCCGGAGGCTGTGGAGGCTATGACCAAAGCCCTCACCCAAACCTGGGGCAACCCCAGCGCCCTGTATGGCTTCGGCATTGATGCCGCCCGGGAGCTGCGCGCCGCCCGGCATACCGTCGCCGCCGCCATGGGCGCGGAGCCTGACCGGGTGTTCTTCACCTCCGGCGGCACCGAAGCCGACAACTGGGCCGTGTTCGGCACGGTAAAGCGTCTGGGCAAGCGTGGCAGACACATCGTCACCACAGCCGTCGAGCACGACGCGATTCTCAATTGCATGAAAGACCTGGAAGCCCGGGGCTTTGAAGTGACCTGCCTCCAGCCCGACAGCATGGGCCGCATATCCCTGGACGCGCTGAAAGCCGCCCTTCGGAAGGACACCATTCTGGTCTCCGTCATGATGGTGAACAACGAGGTCGGCTCCGTCATGCCCATCGCCCAGATGGCAAGACTGACCCACAAGCTCTGTCCCGACGCCGTCTTTCACACCGACGCGGTGCAGGGCTTTCTGAAGGTGCCCTTTGCCGCCAAACAGCTGGGCGCAGACCTGATTTCCGTCTCGTCTCACAAGGTGCACGGCCCCAAGGGATGCGGCGCGCTGTACATCTCCCCCCGGCTAAAGTCCTTCCCACCCCTGCTCCTGGGCGGTGGGCAGGAGGGGGGCTACCGCAGCGGCACCGAGGGCACACCGGCGGTTTTCGGCTTTGCCGCCGCCTGTGCTGCCGTGTCCGCCACCTTCCGGGAGGACACCGCCCGGGAAAAGGCGCTGCTGGAGAACGCCGTCACCCGGCTTTCCCGTCTGGAGGGGCTGGTGATCAACGGCGCCCATGAAGCGCCCCACATTCTGTCCCTGGCCGTCCCCGGCGTACCCACCCAGAACACCATCAACATTTTGCAGGATCACGGCATCTGCGTTTCCGCCGGTTCCGCCTGCGCCAAGGGTCACCGCAGTCACGTCCTGCAGGCTATGAACCTGCCCCCGGAAATCATGGACGGCTCCTTCCGGATTTCCCTCTGCCGGGATAACACCGCCGAAGAGCTGGATTGCCTGATCGGGGTGCTTCAGGCAGAGATTCTCCCAAGGGTCCGATAAGCAAAAAAGAACGGCTCCCGAGGGAGCCGTTCTTCGCGAAATGCCTGTTTTCTTTATAGATGCAATACCCGATCCTTGATTTCCTGGGTGCGGCCCTGGTTCCAGAACTGGGTGCCGATGTAGCCGCAGGTACGGCGGGCGACGTTCATTTTGCTCTGATCCCGGTTGCCGCACTGGGGGCAGACCCAAACCAGCTTGCCGTCCTCATCCTCCTGAATATCGATCTCCCCGTCAAAGCCGCAGACCTGGCAGTAGTCGGACTTGGTGTTCAGCTCGGCGTACATGATATTGTCGTAAATGAACTGCATCACTTCCAGCACGGCGTCGATGTTGTTCTGCATGTTGGGCACTTCCACATAGCTGATGGCGCCGCCGGGAGACAGCTGCTGGAACTCCGCCTCAAAACGCAGCTTGGTAAAGGCGTCGATGGGCTCCGCAACGTGGACGTGATAGGAATTGGTGATATAGCTCTTGTCCGTAATGCCGGGAATCAGGCCGAAGCGCTTCTGTAGGCACTTGGCGAACTTGTAGGTGGTGGATTCCAGGGGCGTGCCGTACAGGGAATAGTCGATGTTTTCCGCGGTCTTCCACTCAAGGCACTTGTCGTTCATCTTCTGCATCACGGACAGAGCGAAGGGCTTGGCCTCCTCGTCGGTGTGGGACTTGCCGGTCATGTACTTGACGCACTCATACAGTCCCGCGTAGCCCAGGGAGATGGTGGAGTAGCCGCCGTAGAGCAGCTTGTCGATGGGCTCTCCCTTGGGAAGCCGGGCCAGCGCGCCGTACTGCCACAGGATGGGGGCCGCGTCGGACAGCGTGCCCTTCAGGCGCTCGTGGCGGCACTGCAGTGCCCGGTGGCACAGCTCCAGCCGCTCCTCGAAAATCTCCCAGAATTTAGTCACGTCCCGGCCGGAGGACAGAGCCACGTCCACCAGATTGATGGTGACCACACCCTGATTGAACCGACCGTAATACTTGGGCTTGCCCGGCTCGTAGTTGCCGGCGTTGGCCACGTTGTCCCAGCCGTTGCCGGAACGGTCGGGGGTCAGGAAGCTGCGGCAGCCCATGCAGGTATAGACATCGCCATGACCCGACTCCTCGCCCTTGGAGAGCTTGAACTCCCGCATCTTCTTTTCGCTGATGTAGTCCGGAACCATCCGCTTGGCGGTGCACTGGGCAGCCAGACGGGTCAGATACCAGTAAGGGGTCCCCTCCCGGACGTTGTCCTCTTCCAGCACGTAAATGAGCTTGGGGAAGGCAGGGGTGATCCACACGCCCTTCTCGTTCTTCACGCCCTCGTAGCGCTGACGAAGGGTCTCCTCGATAATCATGGCGAGGTCCTTCTTCTCCTGCTCGTTCTTGGCTTCGTTGAGGTACATGAACACGGTGATGAAGGGAGCCTGGCCGTTGGTTGTCATCAAAGTGACCACCTGATACTGGATGGTCTGCACGCCCCGGCGGACTTCCTCCCGCAGGCGGTCCTCCACCACCTTGGAGACGGACTCCTCGGAGGGAGCGATGCCGAATTCCTGCATTTCCTTTTCCACGGTCTTGCGGATCTTTTCCCGGCTGATCTGTACAAAGGGCGCCAGGTGGGTCAGGGAAATGGACTGTCCGCCGTACTGGTTGGAGGCCACCTGAGCGATAATCTGGGTGGCGATGTTGCAGGCGGTGGAGAAGGAATGGGGCTTCTCGATGAGGGTGCCGGAGATGACGGTGCCATTTTGCAGCATGTCGTCCAGGTTCACCAGATCGCAGTTGTGCATGTGCTGGGCATAGTAGTCCGCGTCGTGGAAATGGATGATGCCGGCCTCGTGGGCGTCCACCACTTCCTTGGGCAGCAGGATGCGGCGGGTGATGTCCTTGCTGACCTCGCCTGCCATGTAGTCCCGCTGGACGGCGTTGATGGTGGGGTTCTTGTTGGCGTTCTCCTGCTTGACTTCCTCGTTGTTGCACTCGATGAGGCTGAGGATTCGGTCGTCGGTGGTGTTGGACTGCCGCAGCAGGCTGCGGGTATAGCGGTAGGTGATGTACTCCTTGGCTACCTCAAAGGCGCCGTGAGCCATGATGGCCTTTTCCACCAGGTCCTGAATTTCCTCCACGGAGGGGCTGCGGCCCATCTCCTCGCAGGCGATCTGAACGCTCTGGGAAATCCGCTGAATCTGCAGCGGGGTCATGCGTACCTTTTCATCCGCCGCATCGTTGGCCTTGGTCACGGCCATAATAATTTTATTGATGTCAAAAACAGCTTCCGCGCCGTTGCGCTTGATGATCTTCATAGGTTCTCCTCCTTGGAATCGCTGACCGGAAACTCATCCGTGCGGGGCTTATTATATACTATATATTGTGGTTTTGTCAAGCCCCAATCACAAAATATGGTATTCCCATTTTCAACGTCAAAAAGTTCCCCGTTCTTCGTCCTTCGGCTTCTCCCCTGTGCCGGGTGGAAAGTTGCTTTTTCTCCCGAAACAGCAAAAGATGGGTTTGAAATGCGGCGCAGAATATAGTATAATCCGAATAAGCGTTCTTTACATAATTCCGCTTATTCCCCGGCGAAAAATGAAAGGAGAATTTTCCATGCAAAAATCTTTCGGCATTTTACCCTCCGGTGAGGAAACGTTTCTCTACACCATATCCTGTGGAAAGCTGACCGCCGCCGTCACGGACTATGGCGCGGCGCTGGTGTCGCTGCTGGTTCCCGGCCGGGACGGGCAGATGGCCGACGTGGTGCTGGGCTACGATGACTGCAGCGGCTACCGCACCGCCAACGGCGCCTGCCTGGGCGCAACGGTGGGCCGCAGCGCCAACCGGCTTCAGGGTGCGGCCTATGAGCTAAACGGCAAGCACTACCGTATGACCCCCAACGAGGGTAACAACAACCTGCACTCCGGCCCGGACTTTTTCTTCCAGCGGCTGTGGACACTGGTTTTCCACACGGAAAACGCGGTCTGCCTGGAGCTGTACAGCCCTGACGGCGATCAGGGTTTCCCGGGAAATGCCGTCATCCGGGTCACCTATTCTCTGGAAGCGGACAACGGTCTGCATATTGTCTACGAGGCGAAGAGTGACAAGGACACGGTGTTCAACATGACCAACCACAGCTACTTCAATCTGGCAGGCCAGGCCGAGACCGGCAAGGCCACGGAGCAGCTGCTCACCCTCCCCGGCCGTTTCTTCACACCTGCCGATGCGGAGAGTATTCCCACCGGCGAGCTGCGGCGGGTGGAGGGCACGCCCATGGATTTCCGCGCGCCCAAGCCCATCGGGCAGGACATTGGAGCCGACTATGCGCCGCTGCACCTCCAGGGCGGCTACGACCACAACTGGGAGGTATTCTGCAATCCCTGCGCCACGCTGTCCGATCCGGACTCCGGCCGGACCATGAGCGTGTACACCGACTGCCCGGGCATTCAGTTCTATTCCGGCAACTTCCTTGACGAAACCGGCAAGGGCGGGGTGCATTACGGCAGGCGCTCCGGCGTGGCTCTGGAAACCCAGTTCTACCCCGACAGTCTCCACCACCCCGACTGGCCCCAGCCCATCACGAAAGCCGGGGAAACCTACCGCAGCGAGACGGTGTACCGATTTACCTGGGAACAGTAAAGCGGTATTCGGCAGTCAGGATCCCGTCCCGGCTGCCGGATTTCCTTTTCTCCCCGTGAAATCCC
The DNA here is from genome assembly GCA_945836055.1 of uncultured Clostridia bacterium. Lineage (GTDB taxonomy): Bacteria > Bacillota > Clostridia > Oscillospirales > Oscillospiraceae > Faecousia. The sequence continues at coordinate 8,614 of CAMAKJ010000035.1, forward strand.
GGGATGCACTTCCTGAATGTCTGCGCATAAACTGTCCTATAAGCAGTATACGCTTAAATCACGCCATCAGGAGGGGTTATCCATGTCTGAGCAATGTTCGGACATCCTGCGCTGCAATCCCCAGGATCTGCGTCAGGCCATGTCCATTCACACACGGAAGATTACCGACGCCTGCCGGGATAAGGACTGCGTGGAGGATCTGCGGGTGTATCTGACCTGCAGCTCCCAGCAGATTCTGGACAGCGCCGCCAACGTCCGGGTACGCAGCGCGGAGCTGCTGTACACCTACATTGATGTGGAGCCGGTAGCCTTTGACCGGAATCACTACTGCATCGACATCACCTTCTACTACCGCATTGTGGCGGACGCGGTGGTGGGCACCTGCCGTCCCGCCGCCCTGTGCGGCCTCGCGGTGTTCTCCAAGCGGGCCGTGCTCTGCGGCGAGGACAGCCGGGCCCACATTTTCACCAGCGACACCCGCATCGGCGAAGCCGACGGCTGTACCATTCCTTCCGCCAACCGGCCCACCGCCGTGGTGGAGGTGCTGGACCCCATGGTTCTTTCCTCCAAGGTCAGAGAGCCCTGCGAGGGCAGTGGAGAGGCTGTCACCGTTCAGATTCCCGCCGGAATTCGGGGAATGTTTGACGAAGAGCTGACCATTCCCGGAGACCACCGCCGCCTGTACGTCACCCTGGGACAGTTCTCCATCGTCCGGCTGGAACGGGACGTTCAGCTGGTGGTGCCCATGGTGGAGTACGCCATTCCGGAGAAGGAGTGCTGCGACGGCGAGAGCTGCTCCACGGAAGACCCCTGTGAAATGTTCAGCCGCATTCCCTTCCCTGCCCGCCAGTTCACACCCACCGGCTGCGACCGGAAGAAGGACGCCTCCGGCGACCAGGAGTAACCGCGAAAAACCGCCGGGCAACCGGCGGTTTTATTGTGCGTTTGCGGATCAAAACCCCTGCTTTTCCAAGGAAAAGCAGGGATTTTTCCATTACAGATAGTCCTTATTCTCCGGTTCCCGGTTGTCCTGCCAGGTCTGCTCCGGGGGAATATAGGTGGGGTTCTGGCGTCTGGGCGGCATTCCCTGATCCTTGTTCCGGTTAAAGAACAGGAAGAAGGGCTCCGTAACGCGGAATACGATGCTCAGCACCAGGAACAGCACGCAGTTGCTGGGGTCCAGGGACTTGTACAGGTCGTACAGCGCCATATAGTAAACCACCACGTAAGCAATGGCAATACCGACCATAGGCAGGCACAGACCAACCACCCCAACCAGTGGCCCCAGAATGGCTTCCAGCAGGGCTTCCTCGCCCATACCGCCAATCACGCCGAACATAGCCTTACCCACTGCCACAAAAACAGACACGATCATGGCCGTGCTCAGCACCGAGGTCAGGATACTCAGGGTCAGCAGCACCTTGCGTTTGGACTTGTTCTCCCCCCTGACCACGTACCGGTACTGGTCGGACAGCGAACCCAGAATCCACGCGTTGGCAACCGGAATCCAGGCCAGCCAGGGGTGATTCAGTCCCCGGCGTTTGGCAATGGTATACAGAGCCAAGGCGGTGAGAACGTATGCGGCAATTCCCATCAGTGTCGTGGGAATGCCGCTGAGAATCCCGGACAGCAGTCCCGTTCCCAGAACGTCATTCCAGGCATAAGAATAGTCAATCGACATTTGAAACCCTCCCTTTCTCCAGGTGAGGCTATCTTACCATAACAATGCGGTAAAAGCAATCTTTTTCTTGCCGGCGGATCAGTTCATCAGCTTGCAGACCAGCTCGGTGTAGGCGTAGGGATCGTCCAGAGGCAGCTCCGCCATGAGCTGCGCCTGACAGCACAGCAGCTGAGCATAATCCCTGGCCTTCACCGGGTCTTCCGTCATAGCCTTCTGCATGGCCTTCACCGCCTCGTGGTCGGGATTCAGCTCCAGAACACGGCCTACAGGGAAGGCAAACTCGGGGTTCGCCCGCTTCATATACTTCTCCATCTCGAAGCTCATGCCCTCGGCAGGGGTCATGCACACGGGATGGCTGCCCAACTCGGAGGAGAGCTTGACCTCCTTGACCTGATCGCCCAGGGTTTCCTTCACGAAGGTCAGCAGGCCCTTCATTTCCTCGGCCTTTTCCTCCGCCTGCTTCTTCTCCTCCTCGGTCTGCAGACCCAGATCCTCGGTAGAGACGTTACAGAATTGCTTCTCCATGTAGGTCATCAGGGTCTGGGGTACGAACTCGTCCACGTCCTCGGTGAACAGCAGCACATCGTAGCCCTTCTTGGTCAGGGTCTCCACCTGAGGCAGCTTGGCCAGGCGGTCCTTGTTCTCGCCGGGGGCGAAGTAAATTTTCTCCTGCCCCTCGGCCATGGCGTCCACGTACTCCTTGAGGGAAATCAGCTTACCCTGCTTGTGGCTGTAGAACAGCAGCAGATCCTGGCAGGCTTCCTTGTGGGCGCCGTAGTCGGCGACAGTGCCGTACTTCAACTGGCGGCCAAAGGCGGCGTAGAATTCCTCGTACTTCTCCCGGTCATTTTCCAGCATGGATTTCAGCTCGGACTTGACCTTCTTCTCAATGTTCCGGGCGATGATGGTCAGCTGGCGGTTGTGCTGGAGCATCTCCCGGCTGATGTTCAGGGACAGATCCTGGGTGTCCACAACGCCCCGGACAAAGCGGAAGTGCTCCGGCAGCAAATCCTCGCAGTTGTCCATAATCAGCACGCCGCTGCTGTACAGCTGCAGTCCCCGCTTAAAGTCCTTGCTGTAGAAATCGAAGGGCGCCTTGCCAGGGATATACAGCAGCGCCTTGAAGGAGACGTTGCCCTCCACGTTGTAGTGGACGATGCGCAGGGGCTTGTTGTAGTCGAAGAACTTGTCCCGGTAGAAGGTATTGTACTCGTCTTCGGTCACGTCCTTCTTGTCCCGCTGCCAGATGGGCACCATGGAGTTCAGGGTCTCCATTTCGGTGTAGGACTCATACTTGGGTGCCTTGTCCTCCTTCTCCTCGCCCTCAGCGGCCTCGTTCTTCGGCTCCTCCACCGGGCGGGACTTGGTGACCTCCATTTTGATGGGGTAGCGGATGTAGTCGGAGTACTTGCGGATCAGATTGCGGATTTCGTACTCCTCCAGATACTCGGAGTACTTCTCGTCCTCGGTGTCGGCCTTCAGGGTCATGATCACGTCGGTGCCGGGGCCGTCCTTCTCGGTTTCCTCGATGGTATAGCCGTCCGCGCCGTCGGAGACCCACTTCCAGGCCTTGTCCTCGCCGTACTTTTTGGAGATGACAGTGATGGAGGAGGCCACCATGAAGGCGGAGTAGAAGCCCACGCCGAACTGGCCGATGATGTCGATGTCCTCATTTTTCTCCATGGCCTGCTTGAAGCCCAGGGAGCCGGACTTG
>CAMAKJ010000036.1 GCA_945836055.1 uncultured Clostridia bacterium
TTCGGAAATGATATAGAATTATGTCCGCGAAGCGGACACCTTCATTCAGCATCTTGCATTCTGCATTCAGCATTTTCTCCCTCAAGCTGCAATTTACCGCTTGGCTGAGCTATCCCGATAAGCACATCTAAGTTACGGAAGGGAGGAAAGCGCGTGCTTCTGACAGAATTTGACCCGAACCCCTGCGCGGTCATTAACCCTGACATCATACATAAGCGGGTAGAGAATTTCCCGGAGACGGTGGTCTCCGTCTTTTCTCACCAGCTCTTCGCTTCCGTGGCAGCGCTCCTGGATGGAAACGTGATTGCGGAAACCCACGACGCGGACGGCGTCTGGCCTGTTTATGAGGCTGTGTATCACGGAAAACGGTTCGGCTTTTGTAAGGCCAGGGTGGGCGCGCCCGCCTGTGTGGGACAGTTTGAGGATATCATCGCCATGGGCGCCGGACGGATTCTTCTGCTGGGGAACTGCGGTGTTTTGGATAAACGGATTGAGGACTGCGGCATTATCATTCCCACAAGGGCCATCCGGGACGAGGGAACCAGCTATCACTACGCTCCAGCAGGGGATTTTATTGAGGTCAATACCCGCTATATTCCGGAGTTTACAGAGGTTCTCCGGGAATTTGGGTATCCTTATGTACAGGGCGTTACCTGGACGACGGACGCCTTTTATCGGGAGACACCGGCGAAGGTGGCGTCCCGGCGGGGCATGGGCGCGGTCTGTGTGGAAATGGAGTGCGCGGCCATGCAGGCCCTGTGCAATTTCCGGGGCGTGGAATTCTTCCAGTATTTCTACGCCGGGGATAATCTGGATCATCCCGAATGGGACCCCAGAAGCCTGTCCGGACATTCCCGGCTGTCGGATAAGGAAAAAATCGCCCTGCTGGCCTTTGAGCTGGCCTGCAGAATCGGCTGAAGCAGAAGATAAGGAGGACAACTATGTTCGTAGATAAGGTACGCATCACCGTCATCGGCGGTCGGGGCGGCGATGGGGCGGTGGCGTTCCATCGGGAAAAATATGTGGCCTCCGGCGGGCCGGACGGCGGCGACGGCGGTCACGGCGGCAGCGTCATCCTCCGGGTCAATGACAATCTGTCCACCCTGCTGGACTTCCGCTACAAACGCAAGTATCAGGCAGCTGCCGGCGTCAGCGGTCAGGGCCGGAAAATGGCAGGCAAGCGGGGCGAAAACCTCGTCATCGAGGTGCCCCGGGGCACCGTCGTCCGGGACGCGGAGACGAATCAGATTATCGTGGACATGTCCACCGGGGAGGATTTCGTCATCGCAAAGGGCGGTCGCGGCGGCTGGGGCAACGCTCACTACGCAACCCCCACCCGCCAGGTGCCCAGGTTTGCCAAGGCGGGTCTTAAGGGACAGGAGCGGGACGTGATTCTGGAATTAAAGCTGCTGGCGGACGTGGGGCTGGTGGGCTTTCCCAACGTGGGAAAATCCACCCTGCTTTCCGTCACCTCCAACGCCCACCCGAAAATCGCCAACTACCATTTTACCACATTGTATCCCAACCTTGGGGTCATCTACGTGGATGAGGGCGTGTCCTTCGTTATGGCGGACATTCCCGGCATCATCGAGGGGGCGGCGGAAGGCGCGGGACTGGGACACGATTTCCTGCGGCACATCGACCGCTGCCGATTGCTCCTGCACATCGTGGACGTTTCCGGCAGCGAGGGCCGGGACCCTGTAGAGGATTTTTACGCCATCTGCGCGGAACTGAAAAACTACAGCGTGGACCTGAGTAATCGCCCCATGATCGTGGCCGCCAACAAAACCGACCTGCTCCCCCCGGACAGCGACAACCTGGAGCGGCTCCGGGCCGCCGTGGAGGCAGCGGGCTGCGAGCTGTACGAGATTTCCGCCGGAACCACCGCCGGAACGCGGAACCTGATGCGGGTGGTGGCGGAGAAGCTGCGCACCCTGCCCCCCGTGACGATCTACGAGCCGGAGTATGTGGAGGTCATCGAAGCTCCCACCGACCCCAGCGCCTTCGACATCGAGCACTACGGCAGCACCTGGCTGGTCACCGGCGCCTGGCTGGAGCGTCTGGTGCAGAACATCAACTTCGCCGACTACGAGTCGAGAAACTACTTTGATCAGCAGCTGCGCAGGGTCGGCCTGTTCGCCCGGCTGGAGGAAATGGGCATCCAAGACGGGGATACCGTGGACATCTACGATTTCGAGTTCGAGTACCAGCGATAAGCCCCGTTTGTTGTGCGCGTCCGGGCCCGGGGCAGGGGGGAAGCCGTATGACCACCCATCGTTCGTACTCCCCCCACCCCAGCGTGCGCACCGGGGCCCCCTCATAAATGAGAGGGGCGGAGGCGTTTCCGGCAATCGGCACGGAACTGCGTAACGAACTGAGCGGTACCCAATGGCGCAACGAATACAGACCGCCCGGGCACGCATTGCCCGCGGGGGCATCCCCGCCGCCCAAAAAGTTTTTTGCTTTTTCCACAAAAAGCATTTGCCATTTTCGACTTTATTCGGTATAATGATTGCACCGCGTCCGCGGTGCAATTTTCTTTCCGGAGGTTGATTCCCATGATCCGAAATCTGAACCAGGTCACCTTCCGCTGCTTCGGCAGCGTGCCTTCCGAGCGCACTCAGACGGATCGGAACCTCTTCCGGGAGGACGCTGTCGCTCTGCGGCTGTCCAATACGGAGACCACGGTTTACCGGGCCGCTTCCGAGACCCGGGTCAGCTGCAACATGGGCATGAGCGTCCTGTCCGTCAGCACGGACGGGGAATCCTACCAGCGCTTTTACCTGGACAAGCCCGCTGTTATCAAAAAGGGAATCACCTTTTCTCTGGAACCCTTTCAGGGAGACGCTACGGTGATGCTCTCTGCGTCCCAAAGCCCCGAGGAGCTGGGAAAACGGGCACCCGGCAGTCTGCGGGTGGACCACCGGCTGCGGGTCGAGGGCATTTACACCTTCTTCTATCAGGAAAAGGAGCAGGGCTTTGTGTTTTCCGGGGAGTCCCATCCCATGACGGAGCTGACCTATGTGGATCAGGGGGCGCTGCACAGCGTGGTAGACGGGCAGGATCTTGTGCTCAAGCAAGGCGATCTGGTGCTCTACGGCCCGGGACAGTGGCATATGCAGTACGCCGATATCGGCATCGCGCCCCGGTTCGTGACCATCTCCTTCGATATCAGCGGCGTGGAGCTGTCGCCCCTGCTCAACCGGAAGTTCACCGCGCCCCAGAGCGTGGTAACGCTTCTGCAGAGTATGCTGCAGGAGCAGGAACGGATGGACGCTTTCTCCAACGACATGATTCTCTATCAGCTGAATCTGCTGCTCCTGCGCCTGCAGCGGGAGGCGGCCTCTCCCAAGGCGGGAAAGCTGCAGACTTCCAACGCCGTTCACAGCGAAAACGAAATCATTCGCCAGGCCCAGCAGTATATCAGTGCCCATATCCGGGAAAAGCTGTCGGTACCGCTGGTGGCCCGGCAGGTGGATGTCAGCCCCAGCTACCTGACGGCGCTGTTTCACAAGAACCTGCAGATTTCCCCCGGCGAGTATATCCGCCGGATCAAGCTCCAGGAAAGCAAGCAGATGATCCGGGAAAACAACCTGAACTTCACGGAAATCGCGGCGGAATTGCAGTACTCCACCGTGCACCATTTCTCCCGGCAGTTTAAGGAAAAATTCGGCATCACACCCACGGAATACGCCAAATCCGTTCGATAACCAGCGCCTGCGCCGGCCCTCCGGCGCAGGCGTTTTCGCTGTTCCACTGTCTAAGGCTTGCGAAATTGGGAATTCTGTACTATAATGAGGGCAAAATCCGGCGGATGGGGAAATTGCAGCCCGGCGAGGGCAGATGCCAGAATGCTGAATGCAAAATGATAAATGCAAAATTGAGGTATTTCCTTCGGAAATCATTTCAAATTTTGTCCGCGAAGCGGACACCTTCATTCAGCATTTTGCATTCTGCATACAGCATTTCCCTCGTCAAACAGCAATTTATCACTTTCTCGGGTACGGACAGAGAAGCATCAGGAGGCAGCTATGGATTTTCGGGTATTGGCGGTAGGCGATGTGGTAGGGGCTCCCGGCCTGGAACGGGTTCGCCGGAATCTGCGGCGAATGAAACGGGAACACAAGGTGGATTTTACCGTGGTCAACGGGGAAAACGCCGCCGTGGTAGGGCTGCTGCCCAACCAGGCGGAGGACATTCTGGACGCCGGAGCCGACATCATTACCATGGGCAACCACACCTGGGGCAAACGGGAGATCGTCACCTATCTGGACGACTGCCCCCGGATCCTCCGCCCGGCCAACTACGCCCCCCAAGTGCCCGGCCGGGGCTGGCAGGTTGTGGAAACGGCGGCGGGTGATGTGGCCGTGATTGACCTGATTGGCCGGTGCAATATGGACTACGGCCCCAACAACCCCTTCCTGCTGGTGGACCAGATTCTGAAGGAAATCACCGCGAGGATCATTCTGGTGGAAATCCACGCCGAGGCCACCTCCGAGAAGCTGGCCATGGGCTATATGCTGGACGGACGGGTCAGCGCCGTCTGGGGCACCCACACCCACGTCCCCACAGCGGACGCCCGGATTCTGCCTAAGGGTACGGGCTATGTGACGGACCTGGGCATGACCGGCCCCCGGGACTCGGTTCTGGGCATCCGTCCGGAGCTGTCCATCGCCAAATTCCGGGGCGATCTGACGGAGCGCTACCGCTGGGCGGAGGGGCCGACAAAGCTGGAAGCGGTGCTTTTCACCATTGATTCCCAAACCGGAAAATGCCGTAAGGCGGAAAGAGTGGACGAATGGGACTGAAAATTTTACACAGCGCCGACTGGCATCTGGATTCCCCCTTTGCGGGATTTCCGGAAGAACAGCAGGCGCTTTTGAAACAGGAGCTGCGGCAGATTCCCGGCAAAATTGCTCAGCTTTGCCGCCGGGAGGGATGCAATCTGGTACTGCTGGCCGGCGACCTCTTCGATGGCGAGGCCACCGGCGAGACAGTTGCCTTGCTGAAAAAGGCACTGGCTGACTGCGCCGTACCTGTATTCATCGCTCCGGGCAACCATGACTTCTGCGGCCCCGGCTCCATTTGGCTGGAGGAGCGCTGGCCGGAAAACGTGCATGTCTTCACCGGAAATATGGAAGCCGTGACCCTGCCGGAGCTGGACTGCCGGGTGTACGGCGCGGGTTACCAAAGCATGGACTGCGGCGCGCTGCTGGAAAATTTCCGCGCGGAGGGCCGGGAACGGTACTGCGTGGCGGTGCTTCACGGCGACCCCACCCAGAAAAACTCCCCCTACTGCCCCATTACGGCTTCCCAGGTGCGGGATTCCGGATTGCAGTATCTGGCTCTGGGACATATCCATAAGGCCGGCGTTTTTCGAGCCGGGGCGACGCTGTGCGCCTGGCCGGGCTGCCCCATGGGGCGGGGCTGGGATGAAACCGGGGAGAAGGGCGTGTGCATCGTCACGCTGGAGGAAAGCGCCTCCCTTCGGGCGGTGGCGCTGGATACCCTGCGGTTCCACGAGCAGACCGTGGACATCGGCTCCGACGCCCTCGGGGCGCTGGAATCGGTTCTGCCCCCGGCGGGCAGCCGGGATTTTTACCGGATCACCCTGACGGGCAGCGGTGAAGTGAACCTTGCCGCTCTGAAGCAGAAAATTTCCAATATTCCCAATCTGATTCTCCGGGATGAGACCCTGCCGCCCCTGGACATCTGGGGCGACACCGATGCGGATACCCTGGAGGGCGTGTACTTCCGCCTGCTCCGGGAGGCTATGGAGCAGTCCCCCGAAAACCGGGAGGAAATCCTGCTGGCGGCGGAGCTGTCCCGGAAAATTCTGGAGGGGAGGGACATTGCGCTGTGAGAATCTATAAAATGACGGCAACCTTCGGCAAGCTGGAGCGTGCCGAGCTGACCCTCCAGCCGGGGCTGAACATTCTCTCCGCCCCCAACGAGTGGGGCAAAAGCACCTGGTGCGCCTTCCTGCTTGCCATGCTCTACGGTCTGGACACCCGGGCGAAATCCACCAGAACCGTCCTGGCGGACAAGGAACGCTACGCCCCCTGGTCCGGCAGCCCCATGGCGGGACGCATCGACTTAAACTGGAACGGCCGGGACATCACCATCGAGCGCCGCACCAAGGGCCGGGTGCCCCTGGGGGACTTCAAGGCCTACGAAACCGCCACCGGTCTGGCCGTTCCGGAGCTGACGGCGGCGAACTGCGGCCAGACGCTATTGGGTGTGGAACAGACCGTATTTCGCCGGGCAGGCTTCATCCGGCAGTCGGATATGCCTGTGACCCAGGACGAGGCGCTGCGCCGGCGGCTGAACAATCTGGTCACCACCGGCGATGAAAGCGGCGCTGGCGACCGGCTGGCAGGGGCGCTGCGGGACCTGAAAAACCGCTGCCGCTACAACAAAAGCGGCCTGCTTCCCCAGCTGGAAGCCCAGCGGGAGGATCTGAACAGCAAAATCGGTGAGCTGGATTCTCTGGACGCCCAGCTGAAAAAGCAGATGCTCCGCCTGGATGAGATCAAATCCTGGCTCCGTCAGCTGCAAAACCATCAGGCCGCTCTGGAGTTTGCCGCTGCAGAGGCCGACGCCGGGCGGGTCGCCCAGGCCCGGGACGCGCTGGCCCAGGCCCAGGAGCAGCTGACCATTCTGGAAGCCGCCTGCGAAAAGCTCCCGCCCCGGGAAGAGGCCGAGCAAAAGGTGAAGGAGCTGCGTTCCTTCCGGGACGCGTGGAACGCCCTGCAGATGGAACAGCAGATGCTGCCCAAAGCCCCCCTGCCCCCGGCGAAAAAGGAGCCGTTTGCGGATATGGACGTGCCGGAGGCTGTAGAAATGGTGAAGGAGGACCGGACGGAGCTCACCGCACTGCGGAAAAGACGGAGCCACTTCGTGATGCTGGGGTTGGGCGCTGCCGCCATGGTGGCGGCGATTGTGCTGCTGGTTCTCAAGCTGTATCTTCCGGCGGGCATTGCCGCCATGGCCTCCTTCGCGCTGCAAATTTTGAGCCTTGTCCGGCTCCAGGGCACAAAGACGCGCATCGAAGCGCTGGAAAAGAAGTACGGCACCCCGGAAATGGATCACTGGCTGGACTCCCTCCGGGCCTATGAGGCGGAGCTGAGGCTCTACAACGCCGCCAAGAAAGAATCTCAGGACGCTCAGGGCGACGTGGAGGTGCGGCTGATGGTTCTGCGCAAGCGCCGGGACGAGCTTTGCGGGAATCAGGAGCCGGACACGGTTCTGGAAACCTGGCAGCGGGTGCTGTCCAAGTGGGACGCCTGCTTTGACGCCCGGCGGGAAGCGGTGCGGGCCCAGAATCTGGTGGACACCCTCAGCGCCATGGCAAAGCCCGCCCGTCAGCCGGTGGCCGGAGACACTCTGACCTATTCCGAAGCGGACACCGCCCGCCTGCTGTCCGACTGCCAGATTGAGCAGCAGCGTCTGCAAAGCCGCATCAGCCAGTACAAGGGCACCATGGAGGCCCTGGGCGACCGGGCTCTGCTGGAAAAGCAGCTCACCGCGGTGAACGCCCGCATTGCCTCCCTGGAAAAAACCTACGCCGCTCTGACCATCGCCCAGGAAACCCTGAACCAGGCCCGGTCGGAGCTGCAGCGGCGGTTTGCCCCCCGGATCTCCCAGCGGGCCCAGGAACTGCTCACCGCCATGACCGGTGGGCGCTACCAGCGGCTGAGTATGGGGGAGGACTTCTCCCTCCAGTCCGGGACGGCGGAGGAGGAGACCCTCCACGACGCCCTGTGGCGCAGCGACGGCACGGTGGATCAGCTGTACCTCGCTCTGCGGCTGGCCGTGGCGGAGGAGCTGACCCCGGAAGCACCCCTGATTCTCGACGACGCCCTGGTGCGCTTCGACGATGAGCGGATGAAAGCGGCGCTGGCCATTCTGCGGGAGCTGTCGGAAAAGCGGCAGGTGATTCTGTTCACCTGCCAGCAGCGGGAAAAGGACGCGGTCTGCAAATGACATCCCCTTCTCCAAATCACTGCACACACAACGATATTACCGCTTGGGGCTATGTTCGACCCCAAGCGGTTTCTTTTGCAATCTTAATAATTTCTTCTATTGACATATGAGGTTGAATGGGTTAAACTTCAAGCATAAGGTTTAATGCGTTAAACTTGCCGGGTTTCCCAGGGAGACGTCCCCGGGAGGCACGGCACCAAAAGGAGGTTTTGCAATGGAGACACCCAAAATTTTTGAAAGCGAATACCGTTTCTGCCTGATTCTGTGGGAAAACGAACCGGTGAACTCCACCCGGCTGGTGGAGCTGTGCAAACAGCAGCTGGGCTGGTCCAAGGCCACCACCTACACCGTGATCCGCCGCCTGGCGGAGCGGGGCGTGGTGAAAAACGACAACGCCGTGGTCACCTCCCTGATTTCCAAGGAGCAGGCCCAGGCCTCCCGCTTGGACGAGATGGTGGAGCAGACCTTTGAAGGGTCCCTGCCCGCCTTCATCGCCGCCTTCTCCCGGAGCCAGAAGCTGACCCGGGACGAGGTGGAGCAGCTGAAAAAACTGATTGACAACTACAAGGAGGACTGAACATGGAAACCCTGTTTCAGAATATCCTGACGGCCAGCTTTCACGGCAGCATCGTCATCGCGGCGGTGATTCTGCTCCGGCTGGTTCTGAAGAAAACGCCCCGGAAGTACATCTGTATGCTCTGGCTGCTGGCAGGTCTGCGTCTGCTGCTGCCCTTTCCCATTCAGAGCGAATTGAGCCTGCAGCCCGACGTAAGCAGCGTCGCCGAGGTGCGGCAGCAGATTGCCGCGCCAAGGCAGGAAATCCTCCCTGCCCCCATGCAGGATGCAGCGCCGGAAGCCCAGCCGGAGCAGGCGGTGGTGTTCACCCCCGCCCCCGTGCAGGAAACCCCCGTCAGCATCCCGCAGCCTGAAATTACACCGACAGCAGCGCCGGAAGCGGCTACGGACTATCTTACCATGGTGCCCTGGCTGTGGTTCGGCATCGCCTGCTGCTTCGGCATCTACAGCCTGTGCTCCTACCTGAGCCTGCAGCGGAAGGTTCGCACAGCTATCAAGATCCCCGGCGGCTGGGAAAGCGACCGCATTGAAACCGCTTTCATTCTGGGCTTCATCCGCCCGAAAATCTACATCCCCATGGGTATGTCCCCGAAAACCCAGCGCTACATTCTCGCCCACGAGCGCACCCATCTGGAAAAGGGTGACCACTGGTTCAAGATGATCGGCTTTGTGGCCCTGGCCCTGCACTGGTTCAACCCCCTGGTGTGGGTGGCCTACGTCCTGCTGTGCAAGGACATCGAGATTGCCTGCGACGAGCGGGTGGTGCAGTTTATGGAGCTGGAGGAGCGGAAGGAATATTCCGCCGCCCTTCTGAATTGCAGCACCAATCGGGCGCACTTCGCAGCCTGTCCCGTGGCCTTCGGCGAGGTAAGCGTCAAGGAGCGGATCAAGTCGGTGCTTTCCTACAAAAAGCCCGGCTTCTGGATCAGCCTGGTGGGTGTCATCGCCATCGTATTCGTGGCGGTGTGCCTGGTGACAAGTCCTGCCAAGAAAGCGGATAGCCCAGCCGCCGGGGATACAACGCCGGAGACTGCGCCGGAAGCGGAGTCACTTCCTGTCAAGAGAGACGGCTTTGCAGCAAAGCTCTCCGAAAGCGAAATCGCCTACACCTGTGAGCAAGCTCTGGAGAAACTGAAGCAGCAGGAAAGCTACTGCCTGAAGGTAGACTCCAGCGTGGAAAGCACCAGCGCGTATTACGGAACCTTCTCCGCAACTGGCGAAATGCGCAAATACGGAGAAAACTACATGAGCCTGAGTAAGGACGGCAACGGATACGATATGGGATATCTACTCTGCGACGGCGTGTCCGCGTCCAACTGGGGCGACGCCTGGGTCAAGGAAGATTATGGATTCACGCAGCCGGATACCTGGCTGGATCAGTTCTCCCCTGAGCTGAAAAGCCTCTCCTTCCCCGAGGGAACCGGCGTTGTCAGCGGCGACACCGTGGTGATCGGTGCGCAGTGGCACGACGGCACGTATGAATGCGTCGGCACCCTCACCTTTACTTTCCGGGATGACGGTACCCTGGCTTCCTTCGGTCAGGCTTACACCAACGTTATCACCGACGAGGGCGGCGAAGGGGAAGTCCACTATGAGACCAAGGTTACCGTTCAGCAGGAAGAGCCTCAGGTCACCCTGGATACCATCCGTTCCTACGCCAGCCAGGCGGTGGATCAGGAGGAACTGGCCCGCATCCGCCGGGAGAAGGAAATGGTCACCGAGGTCCCCAGCAACAAGACCAGCTATGACAAGGATATGCTGCTTGGCTCCGGTCAGATGGGCTGGCAGTTTATGGACGGCGAGTGGTTCTTCAAATTCGGCGGGGAAGACGCGACGGCTACCGGCATCCGCCTGGTGGTGGAGGACAACGGCTCTTATGGCAACAACACCATCAGCAGCGGCACCATGACCTCCGGAGATACCTACTTTATTGAAAAGTATGTGGACGAAAAGTGGACGACGGTGGAGCCGAAAACTGACTCCTTTACCCCCATTCCGAAGCAGACCCTGTCATCCGGAAGCAGCCAGAGCATCAACTGGGAGAATAACTACGGCAAGCTCCCCGACGGCTTCTACCGGATTGGCAACTATTACACCTTCACCACTGCCGACGGCAAAACCGATACGCAAGTATGCTACGCCAAGTTCCGGCTGTATGACCCGGAAATGGATGCCCTGCTGGCCAAGTGCCGCAATGGCCTGAGCAATCTGTTGGCCTCGGACAGCTACCATCTCATGGAAACCAACTGGATGAACCTGGAAAACCAGGAGCCGGACGACCACTATTTTACGACGGAAGTCTGGAAGGCCGGTGGGGATTACCTGGAAGAACTCCGTTACTACTATCATTCGGACAACTCGCTGAAATTAGCCAGAGGTACCATGCGGCGGGGAGGCACCTACTACGATCTGAATTGGGTGGACGGCAGCTGCCGCAACCCCGTCAGCGACTATGAGACCATTACCTATGCCAATGAAGATAATTTCCAAATCTGGTCCTGGGCTTTCGAGCTTTTCGACGCCAAGGTTTGGGAGGTCAAGCAGGAAGGCAATGCCATCCGGGTGCTGGAAATGGATGACTTCTATGATGGCATCCCGTATATTGAAACGGTCTTCACCTTCGACAATGGAGGTAACCTCATCGGTCTGTCCAAATCCTATGTCTACGACAACGGCGAGAAGCTGGTAGACGAGGAAATGGCCGTGTTTGACAGCACCCGGGAGGAAGTGGGCGCGTTCATCAACAGTCAGGACTTGAGCGCCATTCCCGCCTTCTCCTATGCTGAGGATCAATCCCAGCACCCCGCCGGGGGTGAGGGTGTGCGCACCAAGAACTTCGTCAACACCGCCGCGAAAGCCATCCGCACCCCGGAGGAAGCCATTGAGCGCGCAAAGAAGGACTGCACCCTGTCTGCCGCTGGGGGCTTGGAACCCGGCACAAATGTGTTCAAGACGTTCTATGACCCGGAGGCCAGAATGTGGAAGGTGGAGTTCACCGCCTCCTGGGACAGCTCCATCTATCAGGCGGTATACCTGAACACCAACGGCATCACCCAGATGACCGTGACCCTGCAATAATGAAAAGAGCCTGTCCCGGATTCGGGACAGGCTCTCAGACTTGGTTAACTTTGGTCTGCCAAGAAAAGCGGAAGGGAAATCCCTTCCGCTTTTATGTCGGGTATCGACTGATGAAATTAAGCCTTCTCCAGAGCCAGGGTTCTGGTTGTCAGATCGCAAACCTCGCTGGGTCCGAAGTACTGGATGGCACCGGGGTAGG